>CAJXYJ010000161.1 GCA_913063255.1 uncultured Flavobacteriales bacterium
TTCGAATTGTCTTAAAAATTCATTGTCGGTAATTTCTACATCTTCAATCATAGGGATTTGATTTTAATTATAAAAAAACGATAAAAATAAAGGGCTTATATTTAGTGTATATATCAAAAAATACGGTTTGGATGCTAGCCCATTAAGCTGTAAATTTACGAATAATTATTGAGCAATGACGTTATTCTATTGTTAAAGCATTATGACAGATGCAAAAACACATATTTATTTTGTGCCAGGGCTTGCTGCTGGCAAAGAAATATTTGAAAACATATCTTTCCCCACTGATAAATATGAAATTCATATTATTGAGTGGATAATTCCAAATAAGAAAGAAACAATTAGTCAATATGCTGAGCGCATGTCAGCTAAAGTGTTAGAGTCAAATGCTGTTTTAATAGGAGTTTCCTTTGGAGGTGTTATGGTTCAGGAAATGAGTTTGTTTTTAGATTTAAAAAAGCTTATTATTATCTCAAGCGTAAAATCAAAATATGAGCTTCCAAAACGAATGCGATTTTTTAAAAGCATTCAGGCTTATAAATTAATACCTGCCAGTTTTTTAGATAATGCTAAGGATTTAACCAAATATGCTTTGGGGGTAAAATCAAAAAAGAAACTGGATTTGTACCAAAGATATCTTTCCGTTAAAAACACACAATATTTAAAATGGGCAATTCATCAAATGGTTGGTTGGGAACGAAAAATTGAAATTGAAGGTGTAGTTCATATTCATGGAGATAAAGATCCAGTATTTCCAATTAGAAAAATTGAAAAATGTATAGTAGTTCCTAATGGATCTCATATCATGTTACTCACTAAATATAAATGGCTAAATAAAAATTTGCCAAAAATTATTGAAGATTCTTTTAATTAATTTATGGCTATAAAAAAGAAATTTGGCACTTTCGCAGGAGTTTTTACTCCTTCAATACTTACCATACTTGGGGTAATCATGTATTTAAGAATGGGCTGGGTTGTTGGTAATGCAGGATTGTTTGGAACCATTATCATCATTGTAATTGCTCATATTATATCTGTTACTACTGGCTTAAGTGTTTCTTCCATTTCAACAGATAAAAAAGTTGGAGCTGGAGGAATATATTATATCTTATCCAGAAGCATGGGGATACCTATTGGGGGTGCTATTGGGATAGCACTTTATATTGGTACAGCCCTTTCTATAGCTTTATATTTAATTGGATTTGCTGAAAGTTTTAATGCCTATTTTGGATATGCTACAGATATCAATGGTTTGCGATTGTCAGGGTCTATAGCTTTATTGGCTTTGTTATTAATTGCATTAATTAGTACTTCATTTGCATTAAAAACGCAATTTTTTATACTACTTGCTATTGCTGTATCCTTAGTGTCTATTTTTTTAGGGACTGCAGATTATGCACCAGAAATGGTTAACTTAATAGCGGATGAAGATTCCATACCCATGGAGGTTATTTTTGCTATATTTTTCCCTGCAGTAACTGGGTTTACAGCGGGTATAGCTATGAGTGGGGATTTAAAAGATCCTAAAAAGGCGATACCGCTTGGAACTATTGCAGCTATTGGTGTTGGATTCGTAGTATATATTATTCTTGCATTCTTTATCTCTTTTTATGTGGATTCTGAAACCTTAAAGAGCGATTATAATATTTTAATGAAAATTGCAATTTATGCTCCTGCAGTCGTAGCAGGAATTTGGGGTGCAACTTTATCCTCAGCTTTAGGTGGAATTTTAGGAGCTCCAAGGATTTTGCAAGCAATGTCTATTGATAGTATTACTCCAAAGGTTTTTGGGAAAGTAAAAGGAAAAAATGATGAGCCTATTAACGCACTATTATTAGTGTTTATTATGGCTCAATTTGGAGTTCTCATTGGAGAATTAGATGTTATTGCTCGTATTGTATCTATGTTTTATCTAGCAGCATATGGATTTATTAACCTTTCGTTTTTTCTAGAAAGTTGGGCAAACCCAGACTTTCAGCCAACTTTTAAAGTTAAAAAATGGATAGGCCTCGTTGGGTTTGTCGCATGTTTTGGAGTTATGTTTAAATTGGATGTGCTTGCGATGTTTGCTTCCATAGCAATTATATTGGGAATTTATGCTTGGCTTCAACAGAAGCAAATTGTTTTAATGACTGGGGATGTTTGGTTGAGTGTTTGGAAAAAAATTGTTGCAAATGGTCTTCAGAAAATTGAATCGAAACCCACAGAGACAAGTAATCATTGGAATCCTAATATCATCCTTTTTAGTGGTGAAAGCGAGCATAGGTCTTATCTTGTTGAACTAGGAAAAACATTAGCAGGTAGAGCCGGTATTGTTACTAACTTTAAGCTATTGCTAGATAAAACAAATAATTCTCCACTCCCAAAATCAGATCAAATAGTTAAAGAAGAATATTTTGAAAAAATTGGAGTTTTTGCAAGGCAGATAAAAGTAAATAATATTTATAAGGGGATAGAAGACATAGCTTCCATATTTGGGTTTTCTGGAGTAGATCCAAACACTATTATGATGGGTTGGCCAAAGGGTTTAGAGAATTCTGAAGAGTATTCTAAAATGACTCAGAAACTTCTTCATCTTGATTATAATTTATTGTATTTAGATTTTGATAGAGCTACTAAATTTGGAAACTACCAAACCATAGATTTATGGTGGAGAGAAACAGATAGTAAAAATGCCGAGATGATGCTTAATATTGCTCGGTTTATCATTCAATCCCCAAAATGGAGTAAAACTTCTATTAGAGTTTTGTTTGTAAATAATAGTAATGTGGATAGCAATATCATTGAAAATAATATTTTAAATTTAGTGGAAGACATTAGAGTGAAAGTTGATATAAAGATTATTAATAATGTAGTAGAACAAGTGCCTTTCTACGAATTAATTACAGAGCATTCCATTACAACAGATTTAACTTTGTTGGGCATTCCGAATTTCGATATAAAAAAACAAGCACAATTTGTGATTAAAACCAATCAATTATTTGAATCTATTGGCTCTACATTAATGGTTAAGGCTTCGGAAAACTTTAATGAAATTAATTTAAACTTAGAATTGAAAGATCCTGAAAGCGATGATTTTGAATAGTTTAAAAGTTCTTGATAAATACCTTTTCTTTGCCCTAATTATCTACCCAATCCTGCTATTTTTTTAATATATTTAATCAGAAATAATTTCTAAAAAGTGACCCCCGCTTTTAGGTGTTTACAAATCCAATATTATTTAACACTATGAAAACAGCACCAAAATATTTACTAATTGTACTTTTATTAGGACTTGGTATCTTTTTAATACAAGCAGTACAAGAAGCTCCTACAGATGCAATAGTTGAGCGTAAAATGATTAACGATTATAATGTATATGCAATACCAATACCCGATAAAATGGATTTTGCAGGGGAACCTGTACCATTAGATAATCCGGATATTAGAGAGCGTATGGACAGAGAGCTATTGGTGAATACATATTGGCAGTCTAATGGTTTATTGCTTTTTAAACGAGCAAATAAATATTTTCCGATTATTGAACCCTTATTGAAAAAACATGGAATACCAGACGATTTTAAATATTTGGTTGTTGCTGAGAGTGGATTGCAAAATAATCGTTCACCAGCCGGAGCTTCAGGTTTTTGGCATTTTATGAAGGGAACAGGAAAAGAATTTGGTTTAGAGATAAATGACTATGTGGATGAACGCTATAACTTAGAATTGGCCACTAGGGTAGCTGCTGAATATTTAATAAAGTCTAAAGAACGTTTTGGTAGTTGGACACTTGCTGCAGCTGCTTATAATGCTGGTAATGCTGGTATAAGTAGACAGCAAAAAAGACAATTATCTACTGATAGCTATTACGATCTATTATTGAACGATGAAACGAGTAGGTATTTATTTAGAATACTGGCATTTAAAGAAATATTGTCTAACCCAGAAAAGTATGGCTTCAATTTTAGAGAAAAAGATTTATATACACCAATACCAACTTATAAAGTTAAAGTAGATACTGCGGTGACAAATTTCGCATCTTTCGCAAAGGAATTTGATATCAATTATAAAATCTTAAAAATTCATAATCCTTGGCTAAGAGACAACTATCTTAAAAACGCATCTGGGAAAGAATATTATATTGAAATTCCTGAAAAAGGTTATTATAAAGTAACTAAATAATAATAAAAGTAACAATATTAATTGCTGTCTAAATATTGCTGTTTCTCTAGATTGTCTTTGGAAATGAGATTACTGTTGTCTGAATTGAAATTTTTCAACAAGGAAATGCCATTCAAGAATGAATTGTAATTAAGCTCGAATGAAATATTATATTCTTCATTATATGGATGTAATACACCACGACGAACATCTACGATCTTTTTATTTTCATCTATAAAAAATGAGGTAGGAAAACCTAAACTATGTTTTAATGTTTCTACAATATGGTCGTGTTTGTTATCTTTTTCATCAATATATAAAATCGTAATTTTTTTATGATATTCTTTAGAGGCTTTTTTCACCTTATCTTTTGAGTCCCAGAATAAAACAACAATGTCAATTTCTTTGTTGTATTTTTCTGCAACATCATTAAGAGCAGGGATTTCACCAGATCCTGGAGTGCACCATGAAGCATAAGTCATTAGAAAAATAGGTCTATCAAAATCGTTTAATTCCATTTTTCTGCCCGAAAGCTTTTTAACTTTAAAATTATCGAGATAACTGCCATTTACTACTTTATTGATTAATGAATCGAATAAGAAATCTGCTCTTTCAAAATCATTATCTAAATACGCTTCTTGAGAATTTTGTCGATACGATTTAATGTTTTCTCCAATCACTTTAGAAAATAGATTTTTAGGCTCTAAATCTTGAGATAGTGCAGTAAAAGAAATTAATAAGAAAAGAAAAAGTAGTTTTCTACCCATACAAAATGGTTAAGCTCTTGATTGCAAGGTAGTATACTGATATAATTCAAAAAAATATTTTCGTTAAAATGCAGAAAAAATGATGTTAAATACAAATCGAGATTAACAAGTAAGAAAAATCCTATTAAAAAGTTAATTAAAATCGTCTTCCACCACGACCACCCCGCCCAAACTGCTGTTGGGGTTGTCCAACTTTTTTCATCTGCTGTTTCATCATTTTTATTTGATCGTTCAACATACCATGTTTGTCTAGCTTTTTTGCTTCAGTTAGCAATTGTTGTGCTTCTCTTTTTCTGTTTTTGGACATTGCGATTCCAGCTAAATTAAGTTTGGCCATTGCCATATCGGTATCCATGGATAATCCTAAACTAACCGCTTTTTTAAAGTATTTTTCAGCTTCGTTCATATTGGTTTGTGATACCATTAAACCATTTAAATAGTTAAAATAACCTTCTTGTTTTTTAATAAGAGAAGCTCCGGGGTTTTTAATTTTATCTAGCCATTTTTTAGCTCCTGGAAAGTCTTCTTTTCGTAATCTTAAAAAAGCCAATAGAATAATTTCATTTTTAAAGTAAAGGAAAATGAAAATCGTAGAAAGCAAAACATACATTATTCCATTTCCTATATTTCCTTCTATAAACTGCCAAACTCCTACAGCTACTATTAAGGCAGTTAAAAC
>CAJXYJ010000162.1 GCA_913063255.1 uncultured Flavobacteriales bacterium
AAACGAAACTATAACATATAATTTGTACGCAATACTTGACATAGAAACCACTGGCGGAAAATACAACGAAGAAGGTATTACCGAAATAGCCATATATAAATTTGACGGTCACGAGATAGTAGATCAATTTTCGAGTTTAGTAAATCCAGAAAAAAGCATCCAGCCTTTTGTGGTTAATCTTACTGGGATTAATAATGAAATGCTCCGTAATGCCCCTAAATTTTATGAAGTAGCCAAGCGAATTATTGAAATAACAGAAGGGTGTATTCTTGTTGCTCATAATGCGCAATTTGATAATCGTATTCTAAGAACTGAATTTGATAGATTAGGATATGACTTTGATATACCAACACTTTGTACGGTAGAAATTTCTAAAAAATTAATACCAGATCTTCCTTCTTACAGCTTAGGAAAATTAGTGCGTTCTTTAGGAATACCAATAACAGACAGACATCGGGCGCAAGGAGATGCAAAAGCTACGGTAACACTTTTTAAAATGCTTCTCGAAAAAGATACGGCAAAAGAAATAATAACTGAGGCGGTAAAAAAAGACCCAAAACGACAATTAGAACCTAAGCTTTTAGATATAATTGAGTCTGCTCCAGAATCCATAGGTGTTTATTATATGCATCGCAAAAATGGTAAAATTATATATATAGGTAAAAGCAGGAACATTAAAAAAAGGTTGGTACAGCATTTCACCAATGATAATAGGAAATCAAAAAAAATCCAATTAGAAGTTGCCTCAGTTACCTATGAGGTTACTGGTAATGATTTAATTGCTCAACTAAAAGAAAGCAAAGAAATAAAAAAACTGAAGCCTATTTTTAATCACGCTCTAAAACGTACTATCTTTCAGAGTCAATTATATTCATTCACAGATGAAAAAGGATATCTTAATTTGAAGATAGAAAAGGTGACTTCAGAAAAAGATGATTCTAAAACTATTTTAACCACATTTACCAATTACCAACAAGCTAAAAGTTTTTTATTTAATATAACAGATGAATTTCAGTTATGTCAGAAGTTAACTCATTTAGAAAAAAATGAGGGAAGTTGTTTTAATTACGGGATTAAAACTTGTTTCGGAGCCTGTATTGACAAAGAAACTCCAAAGGATTACAATGTACGTGTTCAAAAATTTATTGACAAAAGCAGCTACGAACATTCCTCTATGCTTATATTAGATAAAGGACGAGATGTAGACGAACATTCTGTAATTTTAATCGAGGATGGAGTCTATAAGGGTTATGGTTTTTACAATTTAAACTTTCAGATTAACAGTCCTGAAATATTAAAATCTATCATTAATCCAATGAAAAATGATAGAGATACCCAACATATTATTCAAGGATATTTACGGAAAAACAAGAATTTAAAAGTGGTAAAATTAACTTAGCTATATTAGCTAAGAAAAATAAGTAAATTATATTTTAAAATTTAAAAGCTATTTCAACAAAAAAACATACTTGGCACAGTAGACTTCATGAAATAATTTATGAAGCTGATACTCCATTAGGAAAAATTTTCGATGTCACTTTACTTATTCTAATCATACTAAGTATTATTTTAGTAATGTTAGAAAGTGTAAAAGAAATTGATAAAGTATTTCACAACATACTTTTATATGGAGAATGGATTATCACTATATTTTTTACCATAGAATATATTGCTCGAGTAATTACTGTAAAAAAGCCCTTTAAATATATTTTTAGTTTTTATGGTATTATAGATCTTATATCTACAATACCTCTATATCTATCATTCTTTATTGTTGGTTCACAAACTTTATTGACTGTAAGAGCGCTTCGATTATTAAGAGTTTTTAGGATATTAAAAATTACTCGTTATATTGGTGAGTCTAATAAATTAATAAATGCTTTAAAGAATAGTAGAATTAAAATCTTTGTTTTTTTATTTGCTGTCCTAATAATTGCAATTATATCTGGTACATTAATGTATTTAATAGAAGGAGAAGAAAGTGGATTTACTAATATCCCGATAAGTGTTTATTGGAGTATTGTTACTTTAACTACTGTTGGTTATGGTGACATTGCACCAATAACTCCGTTCGGACAATTAATTGCTTCCTTTATTATGATTCTGGGTTATGGCATTATTGCAGTCCCTACAGGTATTGTTAGCGCAGAATATAGCAGACACAGCCATGATGATGTTCAATTAAACACTCAAGTTTGTAGAAATTGTAATGAAATTGAGCATAATGACGATGCTATATTTTGTCATAACTGTGGTGTGAAATTTGATTCTGAAATAGAGAGTTAAAATGAGTAAAAAACCATTGCTAATATGTTTTGTAGGCCCTACTGCTATTGGTAAAACTGCATTAGCTATAAAAATTGCAAAACATTTTTCTACAGAAATAGTTTCTGCAGATTCCAGACAGTTTTATAAAGAAATGACCATAGGAACTGCAGTTCCTAGTAAGGAAGAATTAGCAGAAATACCCCATCATTTTATACAAAACAGAAGCATTTTTGAAGATTATAGTGTTGGTGATTTTGAAAAAGATTCTCTTGAATTTTTAAATACTTTTTTCAAAACTAAAGATTCTATTGTAATGGTAGGAGGTTCTGGATTATATATCGATGCTGTTATAAAAGGATTAGATAAATTCCCAGAAGTTCCAGTAAACATTATAGAGGAACTTAAAGTAGAGTTTGAAAACCTTGGAATTGAGCCACTTCAAAAAGAATTATTAGAAAAAGATCCTTTTTATTATAATAAGGTGGATCTTCAAAATCAACATAGAATAATAAGGGCTTTAGGGGTTTGCAGGAGTCAAGAACTCCCCTATTCTTCTTTTCTAAATGCCGATAAAGAACCAAGAACATTTAATACCATTTATATAGGATTAAAAGCCGATAGGAAAATAATATACAATCGAATAAATCAACGTGTTGATATTATGATGGAAGAAGGATTGGAAAAAGAGGCGGAAATATTATTTCCTCATAAAAATCTAAATGCACTTCAAACTGTTGGTTATAGAGAATTATTTAAATATTTTGAAGGAGAATATTCCAAAGAATTTGCCATAGAGGAAATTAAGAAAAATACTCGAAGGTTTGCCAAAAGACAAGGGACTTGGTTTAGAAAGAATAAAGAAATTATTTGGTTTGATTATAAAACAAAGCCCTCAGATATTATTAAAGATATTATTAACGCCCAAAAAAAATAATTTTCTTGGGCGTTAATTAATTACACTTAATGATCAACTTCATTTTTAATTACTAACCGGAACCCCTCTCCATGGATATTGACGATTTCAACTTCATCATCCTTACTTAAATATTTACGTAGTTTGGCGATATAAACATCCATACTTCTAGATGTAAAATAATTATCGTCTCTCCATATTTTAGTAAGCGCTAATTCTCTTGGCATTAAATCGTTTTTATGCAAAGCCAATAACCTTAATAAGTCATTTTCTTTTGGTGACAATTTAACAGGATTTTCTTTATTATAAGTTAAAAAACGCAATCTTGAATTTAAAAAGAAGTTTCCTATTTCAAATTCATATTCTTTACTATCTGCAAGTGTGTCTGTAGCTTTTCTTTGAATTATTGCTTTAATTTTCATCAATAACACTTCACTATCAAAAGGCTTGTTTAGATAGTCATCTGCTCCAACTTTATACCCTTTTAAAACATCTTCTTTCAATGCTTTTGCTGTTAAAAATATAATTGGAACATCTTTATTCTTCTCTCTTATTTCTTTTGCAAGTGTAAACCCATCTTTATAAGGCATCATTACATCAAGAATACAAAGGTCATAATCGCCTTTTTTAAATTTTTCAAAACCTTCCATTCCATTTTTAGCATGAGTTACGTTATAATCGTTCATTGCTAAATAGTCTCTTAGTATTGTTCCAAAGTTTGGATCGTCTTCTACAAGTAGAATTTTTTTGTTTTCTGTTTCCATATTTTTATGATATTAAGTGCATTTTAATAAAAAAGGTACTCCCTTTCCCTTTTTCGCTTTCCACATATATTTCGGCATCATGGTCATCGAGAATTCGTTTTACATAAGACAATCCAAGACCGTGCCCTTTTACATTATGAATGTCCCCCATTTGTTCTCTATAAAATTTTTCAAATATTTTTTTCTGTACTGCTTTACTCATTCCAATGCCCTTATCCACTACTTTTAGTATGATAAAATCATTTTCATTTTCTGTGTATATATCTATTTCTGGAGCTCCTTCTGTATACTTTATAGCATTATCAATAACATTTACAATGATATTGGTTAAATGAGCCTCACTAGCTTTTATAGAAGACTTTTGAGCATTAAAATGAGTTCTAATATATCCTTTCTTATTTTCTACAATTAAAATAACATGAGTTATTGCATCTTCTACAATTTCATGAAGTAGTACCCTGTTTTTATCTAAATCTAGTTCATCTTTTTCTAATTTAGATATACGCAATACATTTTCAACCTGAGTGTGCATCCTACGATTTTCTTCTCGAATCATTTTATGATACTTTGCAACAAACTCTTTATTCTCGGACACCTTCGGGTTTTTTAAAGCATCTAGAACAAGATTTATGGTTGCTATAGGTGTTTTAAATTCGTGAGTCATATTATTAATAAAGTCCGTTTTAATCTGAGATATTTGTCGTTGTTTTAGTAATTGCCTTAAAGCACTGGTATATGTAAAAATAATAATACCAGTAAAAACTAAAGATAAAATAGCCATTCCTAGTATAGAACTCAAAACAAACTTCTTTTTATCTGAAAAATTTACATACAATTGAAAACTTGTCTTAATATCTTCATTAACAAAAAGTGGCACCCCATACGTTGAAACTGGATCTAAACTAAAATCTCTAGACCTTATCTTTGTTGCCAAATTATTACTATAGATTGCATATTCAAAATTAGTACTTAATCCTCTTTCTTTTAGTTCTTTAGAAATTAATTTTTTAATTTTATTTCCTGTTATTCTTTTATGGATAGGTGTTTTTGCTAAAAGATTTCTATATGCATTTTCAAATTGATTGCGCTCATAATCTTTTAACCTCTTGAAATTTTCGGTTTTGGATTGAACACTTTTACTTCCATCAATACTTGGTGTTATTCTAGTAGTAATTTTTCTACTCGTAATTTTTTTAAATTGAATACTATCAATATCCAAATCTAAAGCACTTGTAGATAATTTATAGTTCTCTTCTAAAACCCCATCAGAAAAAATAAAAGTTTCATCATTTCGATCGTTTGTGATGGTATAAATTAATTCACTAAAACTTGCTTGATCAGGAACTGTAATGGTATCAATTATTCCACTATAGACTTCGTAATATTTTTCAAGCTCATCTAATTGAATCTCTTTTGAAACAGAAATTAACAATTGTCGAACGTTTAACGTAAATTGATCTTCCCTTGTTTCATAGGAGTTTCTTATCCAATATCCCTGAACAAAAATGATACCCAAAAGGGACAATGTCATTAATGCAATTAATAAAGGAAAAAGCCTATTATTCATTGTTCAAAAATAGGATTTTAACATTTAGAGAACTGTCTATTTAACCAAATGTTAACAAAATACAGA
>CAJXYJ010000163.1 GCA_913063255.1 uncultured Flavobacteriales bacterium
GAGTAGGTCGCCGCCTTCTTTAAGTCCCAATTCGAAAGAATTGGGACTTTTTTTTTACAATAAATCTAAATGCAATATTTTATTATTTACTTATAATATGCAAGTAGATATACTTCTATTGATGAGACAGTTTTAATTAAATAAGTTTGGATTAATACAAGTAAAATAAGAGTAGACAAATTCTTCATGTCACTAACCTTAAATGTTATGACTGTTTTAAAAGTGATTTTTATAATGACATTATGAATAAATAGTTTTTTTGGGTGGCATAACTATGGTTGTTATTATATATCTTGACTTCTTTAAAACTTTAATCATTAATAGGTGATGATATTTTTCTGTATATAAATTTCAATTATAGCTGAAAAGATAATGATGTTAGAATCTGAAGAAAAATGAGCCAGCTACTATTTAAAATAGGAGATAAATATTTTTATAGTATTAATACTATAAAATGTATTATTAATAATAATTATAGAAAATAGGCTAAAACCATTGCAATAATCACTGCTGTCATTTTTGAAAGATTAAATTTGTGATTCTTAGAACTTTCAAATAAAATAGTAGTAGAAACATGTAGGAATATGCCAATAGTAATAGCAGATATTTTTAGTTCTTGATCTGCAGTAAATAATTCTTGGTTAGATACCCAATTACCTAAGGGAGTCATTAGTGCAAATAATAAAAGAAAAACAATAGTGACAGTTTTACTATAATTTGCTTTTATAAAAAATAAAGATAAAATTAATGCAATCGGAATTTTATGTACGATAACACCAATCATTAAATTATTGTCTTCAGCAATAGGGAAACCCTCTAATAATGCATGAATACTTAAACTAATAAAAAGCAGCCAAGGAAAAGAATATTTTTCTGTATGCGAATGTACATGGCCGTGCTCAGCACCTTTCGAAAAGAATTCTAAAAAAATTTGCAATAAAATTCCAATGATAATATAGATTCCAATTTCTTTTGAGGGTATTTCGTAAACTTCAGGGAGTAATTCGAAAATAGTTACAGACAATAAAAAAGCTCCACTAAAAGCTAAAAAGATAGAAATGTGTTTTACCTCTTTTACTTTTAAGATTAGGGCCAAAGCATAGCCTATAACAACCGATGAGAAGAGTAATAGATAAGTCATTATTTGAAAATTAAAATTAGTCGTTCCGAAGTTTCTTCACAAAAGTCATTCAATTGATAATTACCAAAGCAATATTTTAATTGAATGTTTGCATCTTTAAAATATGCTTCAAAATGGGATAAAGTAATTGCTTTTACTCTTTCCGTAAAGCTATAATCATTATTGTTATGCGAAAATTTTATGTCTTTAATAATATAGCCTTCTTCAATTTTTCTTTTCACATGAAAAGTGATCCCATCTACAACTTTTATTTCAGAAGTAACAAGATGTTGTCGTACATATTCTACATTTAAAAAATCTATTACTCCAAAACCTTCTTCTTTTAGTTCTTCCTTAATTGCTTTAATCGTTTTTAAATTATCTTCCTCATTTTCAAAATAACCAAAACTGGTAAAAAGATTAAAAACGGCGTCAAACCTTTTTGAAAATGGCAAACACATATCGTGTTCAAAAAAATGCAAACTCAAATTTTCGAATTGTTTAGCAAATGCAATGCTTTTAGGGGATAAATCTACACCAGTTACACTGTAACCTAAATCATTAAGATATTTAGCATGGCGACCTTTTCCGCAGGCTAAGTCTAAAATTTCAGCATGTTTTGGTAGCTTTAGAAAGGAGGTAAGATTTTCCATAAAATCTCCAGCCTCTTTAAAATCACGATTTTTATATAATATATGGTAATACGGGGTGTCAAACCAGGAAGAATACCAATTTTCTGTATCTTTTTGCATAAAAATAAATTGCGCTACTAAATTACTGTATTTTTGTTCCTTTATTTAAATAGAAGTATTTTTATTTATCTTATTTTAAATTTTAATTTAATAGACTTCCTCAATAAAAGAGGTGCAGTATGGGAAAAAATTTTAAGATGTTGGCGAAAACCTTATATGGTTTAGAAGAAATATTAGCACAAGAGCTTCGGAAATTGGGTGCTTCTGGAGTAGAATTAGGTACTAGGAATGTTACCTTCGAAGGAGATATGGGATTTTTATATAAAGCGAATTTATGTTGTAGAACTGCTATAAAAATTTTAAAACCTATTCGTTCCTTCAATGTCTTTACCGAGGCAGATGTTTACAAAAAAGTTTATGAGATTCCTTGGGAGAATTATATGGATGTAGATGGGACTTTGGCAGTAGATGCTACAGTTTTTTCTGAAAAATTCACACATTCAAAATATATAGCATTAAAGACTAAAGATGCTATTGTAGATCGATTTAGAGATAAAGAGGGTAGAAGACCCGATGTTGATTTAGACCATCCTACTCTACGTGTAAATATTCATATCGATCGTAATATTTGTACAATTTCTCTTGATAGTTCAGGTCAATCCTTACATAAAAGAGGCTATAAGGTTGCTAATACAATGGCGCCAATAAATGAAGTGCTTGCCGCAGGTATGATTATGCTTTCGGGATGGAGTGGACAATGTAATTTTCTAGATCCTATGTGTGGAAGTGGCACGATATTAACTGAAGCAGCTATGATAGCCTGTAATATTCCTCCAAATTTAAATAGGGAGGAATTTGGTTTTGAGAACTGGCCTGATTTTGATGTGGATTTGTTTGAACTAATTGAAAATGCTGCTTTAAAAAAAATTAAAGATTTCCATTTTAAGATTGAAGGGTTCGATATAGAAGCTGATATTGTTAGTAAAGCTAAAGAAAATATTAATAGTGCAAATCTTCAGGAATTTGTTTCTGTTAGAAAACAAGACTTTTTTGAAAGTAAAAAAGAAAATGATCAGTCTTTGTTTATTGTTTTTAATCCACCATACGATGAAAGAATACAAGTGGATGCAGAAAAGTTGTATACGTCTATAGGAGCGACACTAAAACATGGGTACCCTGGGACACAAGCTTGGATGATCACAAGTAATATGGAAGCTTTAAAGCATGTAGGTTTACGACCTTCTAGAAGAATTAGACTGTATAATGGTAAATTAGAAGGTAAATTAGTAAAATACGAAATGTACGAGGGTAGTAGAAAGGCTAAGAAACAATAGAATTCTTGCGTCCACGTGCCGCCGAATCTTTAGCGGAGGAGCAAGGTAGGAATCTTATAAGTTTGCACTTTTTTTCTTCATAAGATTACTTCACAATGTTCGCCAAGACCTAGTGTTTATTTTTTATAAATTGGTATTAAGTAGGAAACTCCATAACCGAATCCTACACCAAAATCGCTATAGTCGTAGGTTCTATTAAAGCCAGGAATGTAAAGGTTGTCAAAGTTATCGGGCTTATCTTCGGTAATTAGATGTTTTAATTGAAGTTGAATCGATATATACAAATTAGTGTAAACCTCAGTTTTTACGCCAAAAATAAATTCTGCCCAATGTGCTGTAAGTCCTGTGTATTCAATAGGTTCATATACGGTGGTTCCCGGAAAAGTTGTATCCCCTGTATAAATACTGTAACTTAGTAATTCTTGGTCGAAAGTAGAAAATCCATATCTTAATCCAGTAAATATGGCATTATTCATCCCAACCCAGTTATTATAAGCATTAAAGTCAGTGCCAATTTTAAAGTAAATTCCTTTAGTTGACGATTCTAAATTACTTTCGATTTGTTTGTCTTTATCTCTACCTAATTCTGTAGCTATATAAAATCGATGCGATATTCTAAAATCTCCCATTATTTCAAAGCCCGAATAATCATCATCTATTAAGGATATTAATGGTTTTGATAGATCAACACCCAAACGCAATCCGTATTTATTATTTTTTATTAGCGTATCGTTATCCTTAATATTTTCCTCTTGAGCCTTTAAAGAAAAGGAAGATAAAAATAAAAGACTAATGGTAAATAGTAACGTGAGTATCCTCTTCATTCTCAATAATGAATTTATTAACGATTATTTCTTGTATCCAATTATCAGTATCGGTTTCTCTATCTGCAGAAAGTTGTTTATAGATTGTTTTAAATGCGCAAGCACGGTTTATATAGACATCTTCTCGTATATAACTAAAAGTAACTCCATCGGTATTTCCAGGATTTTCATCTTGATTATTTTCAACAAATAAATAGTCTGTTACATCTAATCCAGTTCTTAAAGGGATAGCTATAGAATCTGTAGTTGTTTTGTTAACTAAATGAGTGGTGTCATTTTCAATTATGGTCGATACTGTTAAATTTTCTACAGATTTAGAAAATAAAGGATTGTTAAAGTTTTTAAAGGTAACAATTAATAAAGGAGTTGTTGGTGTTCCTTCAGAACAGATATCGTCTTTAGTACAGCTATTTACAAAAAAGAAGATGCATATAAATAAAATTATTTTTTTTATCATAATTAATTTCAATCTAGCTTTTTCGTTTTTCCAAAAGTACAACATTTTCTACGTGATGTGTTTGTGGAAACATATCTACTGCTTGCGTTTTCGAAACTTTATAATCTACATCTAATAGAGCTAAATCTCTTGCTTGTGTTGCACTATTACAACTTACATACACAATCTTTTCAGCAGAAATTTTTAATAACTGTCCAACAACATCTTTATGCATTCCATCTCTTGGTGGATCAGTAATGATTACATCCGGAATTCCATGTTGTGTAATAAATGCATCATTAAACACTTTCTTCATATCTCCTACATAGAATTCAGCATTATCTATCTTATTTAATTTTGCATTTTCCTTTGCTGCTATTATGGCATCTGGTACAGCTTCTACGCCAATTACCTTTGCAGCTTGTTTGGCTACAAACTGAGCAATAGTACCCGTTCCTGTATATAAATCGAAAACTAATTCCTTTCCTGTTAACTCTGCAAAATCTCTAGTAACTTTATATAATTCAAAAGCTTGTTCAGAATTTGTTTGATAAAAAGATTTTGCATTTATTTTAAATCGTAGACCTTCCATCTCTTCAAAGATATGGTCTTGCCCACTATATAAATTTACTTCTTGATCATAAATGGTATCGTTTCCTTTAGAATTGATTACGTATAAAAGAGAAGTAATTTCTGAAAATTTGGATTGAATAGCTTCTAATAGCAATTCTCTTTTCTCTTTGTCTTCATGAAAAAATTGAAGCAATACCATTACATCACCAGTGCTCGCAGTTCTTAACATTAAAGTACGTAAAAAACCTTCTTGTTTTCTAGCATTATAAAATGTGAGCTGTAGTTCTTCGGCTTTATTTTTTATAAAATTTCGAATAGTATTACTAGGGTCACGTTGCAAATGACAGTTATCGATATCCAGTATTTTATCCCACATTCCAGGAATATGAAAGCCTA
>CAJXYJ010000164.1 GCA_913063255.1 uncultured Flavobacteriales bacterium
CGCACATGGTCTGCTATTACTCTAATTGCAATATCAATCTTTTCGTTTTTACCATATTTATTATTAGTAATGGTTTCGATCTCACGAATAAGCGGTGTAAAAACATCTGTATCGTAATTACTTTTTACGTTTTGCATTACCATACAAAGGCGTTCAAAGCCCATTCCAGTATCAATATGCTGTGAAGGAAGGTCTTCTAAATCCCCGTTTGCTTTTCGGTTAAATTGCATAAAAACCAAATTCCAGATCTCTACGACTTGAGGATGGTCTTTATTAATCAATTCAATCCCAGGAATTTTAGCTTTTTCTGCTTCAGATCTAATATCTACATGGATTTCACTACAAGGACCACAAGGACCTTGTTTACCCATCTCCCAGAAATTATCGTCTCGGTTTCCATTTACTATTCTATCTTCTGGAATGAGGTTTTTCCATAAGCCATAAGCTTCTGTATCTCGTTCTAAGCCGTCTGTTTTATCCCCTTCAAAAATGGTAACATATAATAGATCTTTATCTATTTTTAATTCTTCGGTTAAAAACTCCCAAGCCCAAGCGATTGCTTCTTTTTTAAAATAATCGCCAAAACTCCAATTTCCGAGCATTTCGAACATCGTATGGTGATAGGTATCTTTACCAACTTCTTCTAAATCATTGTGTTTTCCAGAAACACGTAAACATTTTTGGGAATCAGTAACTCGCTTATTTGTTGCTTTTTTCTGACCTAAAAAGTATTCTTTAAAAGGAACCATCCCTGCATTTACAAACATTAGGGTTGGATCATCCTTAAGAACCATTGGAGCTGAGTCTACAATGGCATGAGATTTTGATTTATAAAAATTTAAAAATTTGGAACGTATTTCCTTAGATGTCATAAGTTAATTATTTAATAAAAAGGCTGTATTAGGCAAAGGTCTATACAATTTCTATATTTGTGGTTCGTTTGCAAATAGTAATTACTATCCCCAATGGGCAAAAATAAGATTTTTTAACGTATGTCTAAAGTAAAATATTACTACGATAGTGACACTTTATCCTATCGCAAAATTGAACATAAAAAAGGAAGAAAAACTAAGATTTTCTCGCTTAGTATATTGGGCATGCTATTAAGTGGTTTTCTTTTATTAATAGTTTATTTAAACTTACCCTTTTTAGAAACCCCAAAAGAAAAAGCTTTAAAGAGAGAAATGACTAATTTGCAGTTGCAATTTCAGCTCATTAACAAAAAAATGAACGAAGCGGAAACGGTTCTTTCAGAAATTGAAGATCGTGACAATAGCATCTATAGAGTTTATTTTGAAGCAGATCCAATTTCTAATGAACAAAGAAATGCTGGTTTTGGTGGAGTTAACAGATATAAAGATTTAGAAGGTTTTGACAATTCAAAATTAATAGTTTCTACAAGCAAACGACTAGATATATTAACCAAACAAATTGTGGTACAATCTAAGTCCTTAGATGAAATCGCAATTCTTGCTGAAGAGAAAGAAAAATTACTTGCCGCAATTCCTTCCATACAACCTGTTAATAATGAAGACTTAACAAGAATGGCATCCGGCTTTGGTTATCGATCAGATCCATTTACCAAAGCTAGAAAATTTCATTGGGGAATGGATTTTACCGCACCTCGTGGTACGCCTATTTATGCCTCTGGAGACGGTGTTATAAAAAGAGTAGATAGAAGATCTTCTGGTTATGGAAGACATATTAGAATAGATCATGGTTTTGGCTATGTTAGTTTATATGCTCATTTATACAAATACAATGTTAAAAAAGGACAAAAAGTAAAACGTGGAGATCTTATAGGATTTGTTGGTAGTACAGGTCGCTCACAAGCACCTCATTTACATTATGAGATTTCTAAAGACGGGAAACGCGTAAACCCTCTTAACTTTTACTACGGAAACTTAAATGCTAGTGAGTTTGCTGAATTGCTTAAAAAAGCAGAATTAGAAAATCAATCCTTAGACTAATGCATATAGATTTACCTGAAAAACGTTATTATGGAATTGGAGAAGTCGCAAAAGCCTTTTCGGTAAATACCTCCTTAATTCGTTTTTGGGAAAAAGAATTTGACGTTTTAAAACCTAAAAAAAATGCCAAAGGAGATCGGAAATTTACTCCAGCAGACATAAAAAACCTGGAGTTAATTTATTATTTGGTAAAAGAACGAGGTTTTACTTTAGATGGCGCTAAAACACATCTAAAAGAAAACAAGCATAAAACACTTAGTCATTTTGAGATTATCAGAAAACTGGAAACAGTAAAATCTGAATTATTAAAAATTAAAGATCACCTTTAAAACCTTATTTCTTTCTAAAGTAAACGGTTACTGGCACTCCATTAAAGTCAAATTTTTCCCTTAATTTATTTTCGATAAAACGTTTATAAGGATCCCTAACATATTGTGGCAAATTTGCAAAAAAGGCAAAACTTGGATAAGCCGTCGGTATTTGAGTAATATATTTAATCTTTACATATTTCCCTTTATAAGCTGGAGGAGGATAAGCTTCTATTAGCGGCAATAATGTATCGTTAAGCACACTAGTTTTAATACGATTACTTCTTCTTTTATAAACCTCTACAGCCGTTTCGATGGCCTTAAAAATACGTTGTTTGGTTAAAACAGAGATAAAAACAACAGGCACATCTGTAAATGGCTCACATTGTTCTCGTATTACTTTCTCATATTCTTTAACACTTTTATGATCTTTTTCTACTAAATCCCATTTGTTTACTAAAATAACAACTCCTTTATTATTTTTATGAGCTAACCAAAATATATTCTGTACTTGCCCATCAAAACCACGAGTTGCATCTAGAACTAAAAGCATCACATCACAATGTTCAATTGCACGTATACTACGCATCACCGAATAAAATTCAAGATCTTCTTTAACTTTACCTTTCTTTCGTATTCCTGCAGTATCTACTAAATTAAACTCAAAGCCAAAGCGATTATATGGAGTATCCATACTATCTCTAGTGGTTCCAGCTATATCTGTAACAATATAGCGATCTTCTCCAACCAAGGCATTTATAAAAGATGATTTTCCAGCATTAGGTCTCCCTACCACTGCAAAACGAGGTAAATCGGTAACTTCCTCTTCTTCCTCTTCTGGTAAAACTTTTACAAGATCATCTAATAAATCTCCAGTACCACTACCGTTAATACTAGAAAGGGTATAATATTTATCGTATCCTAAAGAGTAAAACTCCACAGCATCGTCTGTACGTTTTGAACTATCAACTTTATTAACAACAAGAAAAACTGGTTTTGAAGATTTTCTAAGAAGGTTAGTTACTACTTCATCCATTCCTGTAACACCGCTTACTACATCGGTCATAAATATAATAGCATCTGCCTCCTCTATAGCCAATTCTACCTGTTTGTCTATTTCAGATTCAAATATATCATCACTACCAAGTACATAACCTCCCGTATCGATTAAAGAGAATTCTTTCCCATTCCAATCGCTTTTACCGTAATGTCTATCACGCGTAACTCCACTTACTGCATCTACAATCGCTTCTCTACGTTGTATTAATCTATTAAATAAAGTAGATTTCCCTACATTTGGTCTTCCTACAATGGCAACTATACTCATAACTTTTTAATTGGCTGCAAATGTACTGTTTACTATTTGAAGAAAAAACTCTAAATTGACCCACTTTAAAATAAATATATGAGTTTAGAAAATGAGATTTTATTGCGACCTCGGTTTAAAATAGAGATTGATCAAAACAATGAAAATGCTCTAAAAACCTTCGAAAACTCTAAAGAAACTCAAAAAAACTTTATTGTTTCTAGAATCGATAATCATGTGTTTATTAGAATCCCGAAAGAGAAACAACACTTTTGGTCTCCACAATTACATTTAGAAATTGATGAAATAAATGCTACAAAGAGTGAATTGAAAGGTCTTTTTGGACCAAAACCTTCCGTTTGGACGATGTTTATTTTTTTTCATTTTGTAGTAATTATATTGTTTATTGGTTTTGGATCTTGGGCTTATTCTAATTGGTCCTTAAATACTTCCTTCGGAATACAAATAGGTCTAATGGCATTAATGGTTATTTTATGGTTCGCTCTTTATTTTTCAGGAAGAATGGGTAAAACTAAAGGTAAAGAGGAAATAAAACAATTGTGCGCATTTCTGGAAAACACACTAGATTTAAAAGAAGCAAAAGAAAAGGAAGATTGTATTTAATATTAGGACATTGAGTGTTCCGCCTTTGCGGAATGTATCGAAGTGTCAATTAAAATTAACTACTTATTATATCCAAATCTTTTTAACTGACGCTCATTACTCCTCCAGTTTTTATTCACTTTTGCATATAATTCCATATGAACTTGTTTGCCAAAGAATTTTTCTAAATCTTTTCTAGCCTCTACTCCTACTCTTTTTATAGCAGAACCTTTATGACCAATAATAATCCCTTTTTGAGTCTCGCGTTCAACCATAATCACACTTCGCATACGAATAATATTTTCTTCTTCAAAAAACTCTTCGGTATCAATCTCGACAGAATATGGAATCTCTTTTTTATAATGCATCAAGATTTTTTCTCGAATGATTTCATTTACAAAAAACCGTTCTGGTTTGTCTGTTAATTGATCTTTAGGATAAAATGCAGGAGACTCTGGAAGTAGTTCTACGATACGTTGAAACACCTCGGGAACGCCAAAGTTTTCTAATGCTGAAATTGCGAATACTTGTGCATTGGGCACTTTATTTTGCCAAAGTTCTAGAGCTTCAGCAAGCAATTCTTCATTTCCTTTATCAATTTTATTTATCAGTAGTAAAACTGGAATCTTTGAAGAAGTTATCTTGTTAAAAAACGCTTCGTCTTTTAATTCTTTTTCTCCTAATTCAACCAAATACAATAGCACATCAGCATCTTCAAAAGCAGATTTTACAAAACCCATCATGCTTTCTTGTAATTGATATGCAGGCTTAATAATACCTGGGGTATCACTTAAAATCATTTGAAAGTCTTCCCCATTTACAATCCCTAAAATACGATGACGCGTCGTTTGTGCTTTAGAAGTAATAATAGAAAGCCGTTCTCCAACAAAAGCATTCATCAAGGTGCTTTTTCCAACATTTGGGTTTCCGATAATATTTACAAATCCAGCTTTATGAGTCATATTATTTTTTTTGCAAAGATAAGCTAAACGCTCTTTTCTGGATAGATTTCCCGCCATATATTACTGATTATAAGAGCGAAAATTTTAGATTTTTATTTTTCATCTAAAATTCCATTAGCTTTGTAAGAATCATATATTTAAAATAGGACTAGAAATATCATTAGTTTCAGGATCCATAAAATAGTTGCTTATTCACTTAAAATAGATAGGTTATGA
>CAJXYJ010000165.1 GCA_913063255.1 uncultured Flavobacteriales bacterium
ATTATTGTTTCTGGATATGCTTATGGTGTGGATATAATTGCTCATAAGGCAGCAATTGCAAATGGACTTCAAACCATTGCTTGCCTGGCTCATGGATTTAACCAAATATATCCCAAAGTACATAAAAAACATGTTCAAAAAGTAGAAGAAAATGGAGGCTTCATTACTGAGTTTTGGAGTAGTGATGATTTTGATAGAAATAATTTTTTGAAACGCAACAGAATTATTGCCGGACTGTCTCAAGCAACTATTGTGATAGAATCTGCAACAAAAGGAGGGAGCCTTGTTACGGCAGATATTGCCAATTCTTATAATAGAGAGGTTTTTGCTTTGCCTGGAAGAACTACAGATTCTCAAAGCCAAGGCTGTAATAATTTAATAAAAACGCAACAGGCTCATATGATTACTAGTGCTGCAGATTTGATTTATATGTTGGGATGGGAATTAAAAGAAACGCCACCAAAACAACAACAAATTCAATTATTTGTAGAATTAACAGTAGAAGAAAAAGGTGTTTTTAATTATTTAAAAAAGAAAGATAAAGAAGGCTTAGATAATATAGCTTTAGCTAGTAAAATTCCAACCTATAAAGTTGCATCCTTATTGCTTAGTTTAGAGTTAAAAGGATTGGTACGTCCCTTACCGGGGAAATTATACCAAGTGGTTTAGTAACCAACTTTACTTCTTACTCTAGTTAACACGTCATTAGCTACCTGTCGTGCTTTTTTTGCACCTATAGCCAAAGCCTTATCTATTTCTTCAAGATTTTCCATAAAATAATTATAACGCGTACGTTGTTCAGCAAATTTCTTAATAATTAATTCGAATAGTGCTTGTTTGGCATGACCATAACCATAATTACCTCCTTGATAATTATTTCGCATAATTGTTATTTCTTGATCTGAAGCTAATAATTTATATAAAGCAAAACAATTACAAGTATCTGGGTTTTTAGGTTCTTCCAATGGGGTGCTATCTGTTTTTATCCCCATGATTTGTTTGCGTAATTTTTTATCTTCTAAAAATATATTGATGATATTATTTTTAGATTTACTCATTTTTCCTCCATCGGTTCCAGGAACCAACATGGTGTTTTTTTGAATGTCGCCCTCAGGTAACACAAAAGTTTCTCCCATTTTTGAATGAAAACGAGAAGCTACATCCCGAGCCATTTCTATATGCTGTGATTGATCTTTTCCAACGGGTACAATTTCAGCATCATACAATAAAATATCAGCTGCCATTAACATTGGATAAAAGAATAAGCCAGAATTTACATCTTCTAATCGATCTGCCTTATCTTTAAAAGAATGCGCTAAGGTCAATCGTTGATATGGAAAAAAGCAACTTAAATACCAAGAAAGTTCTGTTACTTGTGGGACATTACTTTGGCGGTAAAAAACGGTCTTGTTAATATCAAGTCCAAAAGCAAGCCAAGCAGCAGCGGTACTGTAAGTATTATCTTTTAATGTAGTAGCATCTTTAATCTGTGTTAAAGAATGCATGTCTGCAATAAACAAAAAGGATTCGTTTTTTGGATTATTAGACATAGCAATTGCGGGAATCATTGCTCCTAAAATATTTCCTAGGTGTGGTGTTCCTGTACTTTGAATTCCAGTAAGTATTCTTGACATAGTCGATTTTTAATTTTGACAAAGGTACTTTATTTAGTCAATTGGTAAAGTTCAATTTGCTATTTTTGGAATCCTATGAAATTAATAAAAAACATTGCAATTCTGTTTTACCGAATATGGTTCTACATTTTAATGTTTGTCTATATATTATTTTTCTTCCCAATATTGTTTATTAGTATAATTAAAGAAGAGTGGTATCCACTGTTTTTTAGAATGGCTAGAGGTTGGTCAATTTTTATACTTTTCGGTATGGGATTTAGACCTGTTATTAAACGTGAAGTAACATATAAAAAAGGGCAAAGTTATATGTTTGTAGCTAATCACACTTCTATGACAGATATTATGTTAATGCTTTATGTTTCAAAAAATCCTTTTGTATTTGTAGGTAAAAAAGAATTGGGTAAAATTCCATTATTTGGGTTCTTCTATAAGCGTACTTGTATTTTGGTGGACAGGAAAAACTCAAAAAGCAGAGTAGATGTTATTAATAGTGCACAACGAAAATTGAATATGGGTTATAGTGTTTGTATTTTTCCTGAGGGAGGAGTTCCAGAGGATGAAAGTATTGTCTTAGATGAATTTAAAGATGGGGCATTTCGTTTAGCGATTAAGCATCAAATACCAATTGCACCAATGACCTTTCTAGATAATAAAAAACGTTTTTCATATACTTTCTTTAGTGGAGGACCAGGTAAAATGCGTGTTAAGGTTCATAGATTAATACCAACTACTAATTACACAATGAATTCAAAAAAAGAACTAAATCAAATAACTCGTAAAATCATCCTAACTCAATTAAATTCTAATCGTTTGTAAATTGGTGCCACAAAAAAACCATTCTATGGCGAAGAATGGTTTTTATAGGGTTTGTTAACCAAACCTAACAAACATAACCTAAACTAAAATTTGAAACTCAAACCAGTATAAATACCTATATAATAGGGTTTAAAATCTACAGATGATTCTGTATAAGGATTGAGCTGGTACTTGAACATAGGTTCAACATTAAACATTAACTTTTTAGAAAAACTATAATTCAAGCCTAATCCGATGTTTGTTGTGAAACTCAGAGTTGATAAATTATTTGCTTCCCCTAGAGTTTCATTGAAATCTCCAGCTTCTACAAATATTTCGTTTTCACCTAAAAACAAGGTGCTAAAGCCACCAATTAAGTTGACTCCAAATTTTTTATTTAATACAGCATATTTAAGTTCTAAAGGAACTTCGTAATAACTAATTTTTTGATTTAGGGAAGGTTCTCCAGAAGTAGATTTTGGTGTTATTGTGCCAAATTCACCTTCTTGAATTTGATTGTTAAGGTCCCCTTTGTCAACGGTGATTAGGACATTGTCTTCTTTGCGATAATCAACACTGACTAAAGCTGCTGAAACTGGTCCGTTTCCAAGTTCAATACCAGTTGTTGCATAGCTTAGATTAACATTACTTAATCCAGAACGCACACTTATACGATTGTTTAAATTATAACTTACATGTACGCCGTAGGTGATATTAAGGTCTCCACTTTTTGGGTTGTCTGAAAAAGATGGGTCTATAGAAGAACCATCACTTAAAGTATTATAATAAACCGGTCCAACATTTGGAGTAATCTCCCAATGATTGTCAGGTTTGTTATCTGAAGTTACTACAATAGCTTCTTCTTCATTTGTTTCCTTTATTGCATCAAAAATGGAACGTTTATTTGTTTCTTCCGTAACAGCAACATTAGTTTCATTTTTATCAGTTTCTGATGGAGTTATTTTTGTAACATTTTTTTGGTCATTGATTTCATTCTCAACTACCGCTTCTTTTTCATTAATAACAGGAATAGGTTTTTCTTTATTAATTAAAGATTCTTCAACAGTTTTTTCGGTATTATTTGGCGAATCAGAAATATTATTATTTTTATCATGTAACGCAACAGCAGAATTTACTTTAGAAGTTTTGTTTGCTGGGTCTTTAATGATGCTTTCTGAATTGTTTTCGTTTTTATCAGTCCCCGTTTTGGTGTCCTTTTCAAAAGCGATTTCAGTTTCTGAATTTGTAGCGTTTTTATGAACTTTCTGAATTTGTGAATCCTTTTTTATTTCCTTCTCGTTTGAAGAATTATTAATAGCATCCTTTATTGAATTATTATCTTCGGAAACTACTTCAGATTCTTTAATGTTATTTTCATTAATAATGTTATTGTTTTGAGAATCTTGAGAATTTATCTCCGTATTTTCTTCAGTAATTGAAGGGGTAGTATTAGAAGGGCCAAAAACAGAATTTCCAACGGTAAGCATTAAAGCCACTAGTGCTGCAACACCTCCTAGTTTAATCCATAGAGGAATTACTTTTCTGTCTTTTTTCTCCTCTTTCAGTTTTGCTTGGATTTGATCCCAAACTTGAGGAGAAGGAGTAGCTTCAAAATTCTTGAAACGCTCCTTAAAAAGCTGATCTATGTGCTTTTTTTCTTTCATAATTCCCCACAGGGTAAAGGACTTAAATTAATTATATTTAATTATCGTGATTCCTTTTCACGATTGTAATTTTCAATCTTTGTTTGCAATATCTTTCTAGCTCTTGCGAGGTTCGATTTTGAGGTTCCTACAGAAATCTCCATTTCTTTTGAAATCTCTTTATGAGGACATCCATCTAAAACATACATGGTAAAAACCAATCGATAACGGTCTGGCAATTCCTGAACTATTTTTAATAAAAAGTCCAATGGAATATTAATATCCTCAACTTCAATTTCAGCCTCTTCTTCAATCTGTTCTTCGTTAGACAAATTAAAGACACGTTGCTTACGATATTTTTGAAGGACGGTATTAACGGTGATTCGTTTCATCCATCCTTCAAAAGATCCTTTTCCTTTAAATTGCTCTATATTTTTTAATATTGTAATAAAAGCATCTTGCAAATTATCCTCGGCTTCGTGATAATTCCTAGAATATTTTAAGCAAACAGAAAATAATATACCCGAAAATTTCTTGTATAACTCTTCTTGTGCTTTTAAATCATTCTTCTTACAATTTAATATGAGCTCTTCTAATGTCAAATGCAGTACCGTAAACTATTATTATTTTGTTGAAATGACTTACAATAAAGTAATTAGCAACAATAACATTTAAGGTTTCTACATTAATTAGATACCAAAAAAGTAAATGAGTTGCGTTGGAAGAAAAAATTATTGGTTTAGTGCAGCTATTGCTTCTTTAATTTTTATTTCTAATTCCTCCATTAATTCTGGATTGTCTAATAGTAGAGACTTAACAGCTTCTCTACCCTGTCCTAATTTGGTATCGTCATAACTAAACCAAGACCCGCTTTTCTTAATTATTTCAAAGGTCACCCCTAAATCTATGATTTCCCCTACTTTAGAAATTCCAAGACCATACATAATGTCAAATTCAGCCAGTTTGAATGGAGGAGCAACTTTGTTTTTTACTACTTTAACCCGAGTTTTATTTCCTAGAACACTACCCTCTGTATTTTTTATTTGTGTAGATCGTCTAATGTCTAATCTAACAGAAGCATAAAACTTTAATGCATTTCCACCTGTAGTTGTTTCTGGGTTACCAAACATAACGCCTATTTTTTCACGCAATTGGTTGATAAAGAAAACGGTGCAATTTGTCTTGCTAATTGAAGAGGTTAGTTTCCGAAGTGCCTGAGACATTAATCGAGCATGTAGACCCATTTTAGAATCTCCCATTTCACCTTCAAT
>CAJXYJ010000166.1 GCA_913063255.1 uncultured Flavobacteriales bacterium
ACTCCTAATAATATGGGTAAATATTTTTTCTGAAAACTCATTTATTCATTTATATCATTAATATGCACTATCTCAACGCCAGCTTTCCTTAAAAAATCTACACCCGAAGTATCCTTGTATTCCTCTACATAAACCATACGGGTAATTCCAGCCTGATGTATTAATTTGCTACAACCTTGACAAGGAGACATGGTAATATATAAAGTAGCTCCTTTGCATGATTGTGTAGAGGAAGCGACTTTTAAAATGGCATTTGCTTCCGCATGTAACACATACCATTTTGTGTTTTGTTCTTCGTCTTCACAAATATTTTCGAATCCCGATGGTGTGCCATTATAACCATCACTAATAATCATTTTATTTCTAACAATTAAAGCACCTACCTGTCTTCGGTTGCAATAAGATAATTTACTCCACTCCTTTGCCATTCGTAAGTAGGCAATATCATATTTGAGTTGTTTTTCGGGCTTCATGTATTTGTGCTATAATTTTTTATGGTCCTCCCAAATAATTTTCAGGATATATTATGCTATCGAAATTAGATATTTTATTTGACTAGAAAATGTTTATCCTATTCGGTATTGTTAAAATATACAAGGCGAATTTAATGTGAAGTTTTTAGCCATCAAAACATGTCGACGTTAAATATTCTATAAAGTATGTTAGATCACTGAGTTTGCTTACACTGAGCTTGCCGAAGTGTTAAAATGGCCAATTCTGGTGTAGCATTGGAATTACCAAGCCTATCACGATTGATGATACTACCAATACCCAATCTCTTTTATTGAATCTAAAAATCCTTTGAAAAATAAAGCCAAGGAGTAAAACCAATATCACAACGATAATTTGTGCTATTTCGATACCAAATGCAAACTCTAGTAATGGAAGAATTGTATTGTCATCATTAATAATCTTAAAATAGGAAGCAAAACCAAAACCATGAATTAAACCAAAGAAAATAGTAATCGCATAAAATAATCCTAGAGATTCTCTATCTCTATTTTTCCCAGAGGTAAATAAATTATATCCTGCAGCAATTAAAATGGTAATGGGTATTAAAAACTCTATCCATGTACTGGAAACTGTCACCACATTATAACTTGCTAGTAATAAAGATATGGTATGCCCTAAGGTAAATAGGGATACTAAAATCAATATTTTCCGCCAACTGGTAAAAGTATAGGCAGTTACTAATACAATTAAAAATAAAATATGGTCGTAGGCTTGCCAATCCAAGACATGGTTTAGACCTAACTTTAGATATAGCCAAAAATCTGACATATTAGATTTGAATTTTTAATTGATAACCAAAGATAGGCAATAAGCGTTAATGTTTGTATCTTTATAGATAACTCCCCATAATTTAATTGTTATGAGAAAAATACTACTTATAATCTTAATAAGCTTTTTTAGTTTTCAAAGTTTTGCTCAGGATTCAGAATTATTTAAGACTTGGTATTTATATAGAATGGATTTCGATTTTGGAGAACCACAATATGTTGAAAATATAGACCCCGTCATTTCACCATATTTAACAATTAATGAATCATTTGAATTTAATGGTTTTGGTGCCTGTAATTCATTTTCTGGATCATTTATTTATACTGAAGGAGATTTTACTTTAACTCCCATTAATTTTGAAAATACAAATATAGATTGTGTTCATCCAGAACACATTTTATTTGAAGAAGGTTATTTTTTTCAATTTTCTGAAGGACTACTACTTTATATAGTTGATTTGCAAGAAACACAATTTGCATTTGACCAATATCCAGGGTTTACCTATGCTTTTTCAAATGAACCCTTATCTCTTAAAGATAATATAATCAATAAAATTAAAATTTACCCCAACCCAGTTTCAGACATTTTACATATCTCTTCTGAAAATACAGAAATTGAATCCATTTTCATTTATTCCTTAACTGGGAAGAAAGTATTAGAAGGCCTAAATGAAACAAACTACATAGATGTTTCAACATTATCTAAAGGCTTGTATTTTATTGAAATTTCTTCTTCACCTGGAAAATCTATAAAAAAGTTTATTAAAAAATAAAAAGTTTTAAAATCCTTATCTTTACAGATAACTCCCCATAATTTAATTGTTATGAGAAAAGCAATACTTATAATCTTGATTAGCCTTTTTAGTTTTCAAAGTTTTGGGCAAGATCCCGATTTGTTTCAAACATGGTATTTATCAAGTTTGGAATATGAAAATTTGAGCATTAATGTTATAGATATAAACCCCCTAATTACACCCTCATTAACATTAACTGAAAATTTAGAATTTTCAGGAGAAGGGGCTTGCAACACATTTTCAGGGACATTATCTTTTGATTTTGACTATCCCGACTCTCCCGACTTTGCATTAGATTTTACTAGTTTTCTACCTACAGAAAATTTATGTGAATATGCAGAGCATAATGATTTTGAAGATGATTATTTTCTTTTTTTTATGACAAGTTCACTTTTGTATTATACTATCCAAACCAACCCTACAACAGGAGTTCAAACATTACTCATAGATGTTCCAGGTTGGGAACAAATGAGCTTTAGGAATGCACCTCTTTCTCCTCCTATGCCAAATCCAGAGATATTTCAAACGTGGTATTTAAGTAATATGTATAGTGAAGAATTTAATATTAATATTTTAGATATTGACCCCCAAATTTCACCTTCATTTACATTAAATAATGATATTTCGTTTTCAGGAGTAGGTGCTTGTAATACTTTTACTGGAGTTCTATCATACAATGAAATTAATGATGAATTTCTAGTTGTAAATTTTACTTCAACAGATTTGGCCTGTGACTATCAAGAGCATACTGATTTTGAAAATAATTATTTTGGATACTTTGAGGTAGATGGCGCATTGTATTATAATATCTATACCGAACCTACAACAGGAGTTCAATCTTTATCCTTAGATATTCCAATTTTTGCTGGAATGAACTTTAGCAATGTTCAGCTTTCTAATCCAGATTATAAATTAGAAAATTTTAAAATTTACCCAAATCCCGTTTCATGCCAACTATTTATTTCTTCTGAAAACACAGTGATTGAATCTATCTCCATATATTCTTTAACAGGAAAAAAAGTAGTAGAAATTGTAAATCAAACTAATTTTATAGATGTTTCAACCCTATCTAAAGGCTTGTATTTTATTGAAATATCTTCTATAACTGGAAAATCTATAAAAAAGTTTATTAAAAAATAATGCTCATTTAATAAGAAATAACAAATCAATAATGATTTGATGTAATCCTTGTTTTTTACGCAATAAACAAGATGTTACTTTCCAAAGATAGTAGTCTTATGCTATTATTTTTAACACATCCACAATCAAAAACGATCGTTATCTCCCTCTAATTAAGCTTTTTATTGTTAAAATATGTTAAATTACTACTTTGTTATGCAAAGTACTGTAACATTTTTGTTTTTATCCCGTCTATCTAGTATAACAATCAAATAAAAACTTAAAAACAATAAAAAATGAGAACTTTAAACAACAATCAGATCACACAAAAAATAAGCTCAACTAAAACTTTTGCTTGGAATGCTAAAAGACGTTTTAAATAATAAAAAGAAAACTAAAGATTATCAATCTATAAAAACAACAATTATGAGAACTTTAAACAACAATCAAATCACGCATAAATTAAGCACCTCTAAAGCTTTTACTTGGAATGCTAAAAGACGTTTCAAATAATAAAAAGGAAACTAAAGATTATCAACCAATAAAAACAACAATCATGAGAACTTTAAACAGCAATCAGTTAACAGAAAAACTAAGTACTTCAAAAGCTTATTTATGGAATTCAAAAAGACGCTACAGAAAATAGGGCATTCCCCTTCATCAATCAAAACATAAAACCTCAACATTTTAAAATGTTGAGGTTTTTTTTATGTACTCAAGATGGGAATCGAACCCACACTCCGTTAAGAACTGGATTTTGAATCCAGCGTGTCTACCAATTCCACCACTTGAGCAGGTAGAGGGCAAAAATAAACAATAAATTGATAAATATTAATAATTAATCTATTCATTTTTTGGTAAACCGTTGTTATTAATTTTACTTTTGCACCAACTACAACACAACCTAAAAATGTCTATACCAACTCCTCCGTCAAAAATCTTTGCTTGTAAGCAAAGTCAAGAATTAGCAGAAAAAATTGCCATAGAATATGGAATTCCATTAGGAAACGTAATTACCTCCACCTATAGTGATGGTGAGTTTCAGCCTTCCTTTGAAGAATCTATTAGAGGTAGCCGTGTTTTTATTGTAGGCTCTACACATCCTAATAGTGACAATTTAATGGAAATGTTATTAATGTTGGATGCTGCCAAGCGTTCTTCTGCAAAGCATATCGCAGCAGTTTTACCTTATTTTGGTTGGGCTCGGCAAGACAGAAAAGACAAACCTCGAGTGCCAATTGCTGCAAAATTAGTTGCTAAAATGTTAGAAACTGCAGGAGCTACCCGAATTATCACTATGGATTTGCATGCCGATCAAATTCAAGGTTTTTTTGAAAAACCAGTAGATCATCTTTTTGCATCCACAATATTCTTGCCTTATGCAAGATCCTTAAACCTAGATAATCTAACCATTGCTTCTCCAGACATGGGAGGTTCTAAACGTGCTTATGCCTATTCAAAATTTTTAAAGAGCGATGTAGTAATTTGCTATAAACAACGTGAAAAAGCAAATATCATTTCGCATATGGAACTCATTGGAAATGTAGAAGGGAAAAACGTTATTTTGGTAGATGACATGGTGGACACTGCTGGTACACTTACCAAAGCAGCTGACTTGATGATTGAGCGTGGAGCTTTAAGTGTTAGAGCTATTTGCACCCATGCTATTCTATCGGGAAATGCTTATGAAAAGATCGAAAACTCAAAATTAGAAGAGTTAATTGTAACCGATTCCATTCCTCCAAAAAGAGAATGTTCAAAAGTAAAAGTAATAAGTTGCGCCAAATTTTTTGCTGATGTTATGCAAAGTGTAAATTCTAATAAATCTATAAGCACAAAATTTTTGATGTAACTCTCATAAATTCAGAGAGTACAGCCTATTAAAAAAGACTCCAATTTTCTTTTTCCTATTCAGAAAAAGCCGCATCTTTGCACCCGCTTACAAATAAAGGTAGGCATCATAATTTTTAATTTATAAAATAAATAAAATGAAATCAATTACAATCAACGGATCTCAAAGAGAAAGCGTGGGCAAGAAAGC
>CAJXYJ010000167.1 GCA_913063255.1 uncultured Flavobacteriales bacterium
GAAAAAAGCGGGAAGCTTAATATTTTAAATAGAACAGGAAAGCCTAGATTAACAATTTCGAAAACATTCGATTTTTCAGAAATTCCAATAGCTAAGGAAAGCAAAAAGTTTGTGGTTATCACTAAGGATAATTCAAAAAACAGCATTGGTCAAGATGGAAAAATAACTACCATAAAATTAAATGTTACGGCATATTGGTTCACCATTAAAGGAAAAACAAAAGTTACCCTAGATGACAATCTAATGCGTATTAATGGTAAATTAGTAGAGCTTCCATTTGGAATTTATACTGCTCCAAAAATATTTATAGCCAACCAAAGAACTTATATCTCCATCACCGAAACACAAGAAAACAAAGTGTATCTATTCAATAAATTGGGAGAAATAATTAATGGATTCCCATTATTTGGAACTTCTACCATAGATCTAGGCGACGCTTCTAAAAATGGAAAAAAGAATATTGTTGTAAAAGGTGGAGCAAAGGAAATACTGCTTTACGAGATAGAATAATACAGTTACTCTTCCATATATTTTATAAATATTTTGATTTAAAATATATTAATTAGATTTGTTTAACTAACTTTTTTAATTAAATCATCTAATGAGAACATTCAAAATCAGCGTAATAACATTCTTATTATTTACTTCTTCTGTTTTTACACAAAACGATTGCAGTAAATATTATCCTTTTGAAGAAGGCATAACTTTTCAATACACCAACTTTGATAAGAAGGGAAAATTATCTGGAACCATAGATTACACAACTACAAATTATCGCAAAGAAGATGGGTTGGAAATTGTAACTATGAAAGTAAATACAAAAGACAAAAAAGGAAATAAAACGGTAGATTTTTATTATGATATTTCTTGTGATGGAAATGGAATCTCTATTGATTTTAAATCTTTAGGAAACATGGGGATGCTTCAACAATTTGAAGATATGGAGACTGAAGTTACAGGTACTAATGTCATTATCCCAAACGACTTAGCAGTTGGCCTAGAACTTCCAGATTCAGAAATGAAAATGAAAATTTCTATGGCAGGAATGTCCATGAATGTTGATGTAATTACGAAAGACCGCAAAGTGATTGGTGAAGAAAATGTATCAACTCCTGCTGGAGCCTTTAATTGTTTCGTTCTACAAACCACAACAGAATCTAACGTAATGGGTAAAAAAATGAGTTATACAACTAAAAGCTGGATTGCAGAAGGCGTTGGGATGGTAAAACAAGAATCTAACGATGACAATGAAAATTTGATGAATTATAGCGAATTAACCAAATTTGATCAGTAAGAACTTAAGATTAATCTTCGGTTTTTTGTTTTAATTCTGCTTCAAATAATACTGAAAAATGTTTGAGTAATTTTTCTTTAACCTCTTCAATAGGAATTTCCTTTTTACCTAATTCCACGTTTAATGAAGTAACAGCTTTTCCTTTAATTCCACAGGGAATCATATGATCAAAATAGCCCAAGTTGGTATTTACATTTAATGCAAAACCATGCATGGTTACCCAACGACTTGCATGTACTCCAAAAGCACAAATTTTTCGTGCAAATGGGGTGCCAACATCAAACCAAACACCAGTTTCTCCCTTAGATCGTTCTCCCTTTAAACCATACTCCGCCAAGGTTCTAATGATCATCTCTTCCAATAAACGAAGGTATTTATGAATATCTGTAAAAAAGTTTTCTAAATCTAAAATGGGATAACCAACAACCTGCCCGGGTCCGTGATAAGTTATATCTCCTCCCCTATTAATTTTATAATAGGTTGCTCCAATTTCGGCAAGTTTTTCTTCAGATATTAAAAGGTTTGAGATATCTCCGCTTTTTCCTAAAGTATACACATGAGGATGTTCTACAAACAAAAAATAATTGGGAGTTTCTAGATTAGTGTCTTCTCTTCGATTTTTAATTTTAAGATCGATGATATCCTTAAAAATCTCCTGTTGATAGTCCCAAGTCTCTTTATAATCTTTAGAACCTAATTCTCGTATTTCGATTGTTTTGTTCAAAGCCTACTTTTCCAATTCTATTTCTAAATCCATAATATCTGGATTTTTAATATAGTCTATAAAAGACCGTTCCATTTCTATGGTTTTACCATCTAAAGAATAAGTAGCATCCTCCACTGAAGAATTTTTTATTTTTTTAGGAAAAGTATATTTAAGTTTATAGGTCATTCCACTCATAAAAGATTCTACTTCTTTAATACTATCCATTTGCACTTGGTATTTTTCAGGGTCAAGAATATAAGAATCTCTTTTAAAAACCCCTCTTTTAAAAGAATAATTTACGCCAACATTGGTTTCATTACTACTGTCATCATCTTCATCCATCTTCATTCCAGGAATAAACTCATCCGTTTCATCAAAAGCCTTCATTAAATCATTTGCTTCAGAAACATCTTTAAAATCGGTAAAAATATCAATTACCATTTGGTTGATTTCAGGATCTGTTAATAAATGGATATTATAATTTTCTAACTCTTTTAATCTTATTTGTTCCCTAATAGAGAGTTGTGCAATACTGTCTTTTTCTTCTTCTAGAATATATTTAAAAGGAATAATAGTATCCATTTTAGTAATGGTAGAATCTGTCATCATTTCACCACTAAAAGCCATCATTTCACTTAAATCCATAGAAATGGAGATACTTCCACTACCATCTTCATGAATCACCATAGTCTCGGTAAGTTGACAACTTACCAAAGTGAATAATAGCACTAATAGTAAAAGGAATTTTTGCAACATCGTTTAATTTTTTGGATTATTTATGATTATAAGTGCGGCAATTACTCCAGGAATCCATCCACATAAGGTTAATATTAAAACAATAATAATAGAGCCACATCCTTTGTCAAGGACTGCTAATGGTGGAAATAAAATTGATAGAATTACTCTCCAAATACTCATAATTGCAAATTTACGATTAATAATCAAGCTATATGTCCAAATTAAATTCCTTTTGTTACACCAAGGTATTTGTATATCTTCGTTTTAGCTATGAAAATATTTAAACCCATATTTTGCCTTTTATTTATCCTTATATCTCAACTATGTATTGCACAATATGAGTTTGATGGTTATGTAAACGATGCTTTAAAAAAGGGAAAAGTTTACTTATCTGTAATTGAGGATTATCGTAAAATTTCTGGAGTATACCCAGAACAAATTTTAACTAAGGTAACACCCGATTCTTTAGGGTATTTTCAATTTAAAGGAAATAACCTTCCGCTACAACATAGGATGTATCGAATCCATATAGATACCTGTCAAGAAGACGAACAAAAGATAAATCATTTTTCAGGTCATTGCATTAATAGTAAGGAAATCATTTTTATCGCAAATAACACCTCAACATTATCATTTCCATTTTCCTTTGATAAGGAGATGTTCTGTAAAATAGAATCTAATACAGAAAAGGCAATGCTATTTTTAAAAATAGACTCCCTTAAAAATGACATGCGTTTTGCATTTGGAACCTATAGAAGTGAAGCCAATAGAAAAATCAATTCAAAAAAATGGTTTACAACATTCCAAAATTATGGAGAACAATTAGAGGAACCTTTGGCAGAACTTTATATGTATTCTTTTTTAAGTGACCGAAGTAATAATTTATATGACTATTATTTAAAAGATGTAAAGGAAAACAGCTATTATGAAGATTTATTAAAACGATTGCAAGAAAAATATCCAGACTCTAATTATGTTCAGCAGTATGAAAATGAAATAAAATCTGATCTTTTTTTAGTAAATCATGATTCAGAGAAATCGATTTCTTGGTGGATTTATGTATTTGGTTTTATACTATTCCTTTCCATTTTGATGAATTTCTTTCTCTATAAAAGAAATAAGACCCTTAAAAACGATTCATTTTCTAAAGAAAAGCTTACGAGTCAAGAACAAAAAACACTGGATTTAATTTTAGAAGATAAATCCAATAAAGAAATAGCTTCCGAATTATATATTAGCGTAAGTACTGTAAAGACACACATTAACAATCTTTACAAAAAACTAAATGTCACTTCTAGAGAAGAAGTAAAAAGCTTAAAGTCATAATTCAACTAGGGTCTAGTCCTAATCTCAACCTAAAGTTCCAAAGATTACCTGTTGAAGTTTTTCATTTTCGTTGTTTAATTAAAAACAAATCAAAATGAAAAATCAATTCACACTTTTATTCTTATTATTTACAATTTTTACTTATTCTCAATCCTTTAATACGGAAGATTTTTCCGAAGAAAGCAATCCAAAACTATTAGGGAAAATTAATAAAGACAAATTAACTACTAAAAGCTATTCGGAATGGTTTGTAAAAAATCATGAAGAATATCAATCAAATTCTGAAACGATAAATCAATTAAAAGAAAACATATCAGATTATACCATCACCCTTTTTATGGGCACTTGGTGTGGGGATAGTAAAAAAGAAGTTCCGAGATTTTATAAAATCTTAGAAGAAGCTAATTTTCCTATAGATCAATTAACCACAGTTGCTGTAGATCGTGTTCGAGAAAATTACAAACAAAGTCCAGGAGGAGAACAAGAGGGAATGAACATCCATAGAGTACCAACATTTATAATATATAAAGACGGTAAAGAAATTAATAGAATTGTAGAACATCCTGTTAAGAGTTTGGAAGACGACATCTTAAACATTATTAATAATAATTATAAATCCAACTACCAAATTGTAGAAAAAACGGATTCTCTTCTTAAGGAAATGGGAATTGAAAAGTTTGATAAGAAAAGGAATAAAGTGATTAAAAAAATAAAGCCACTTGCAGTTAATTTTTTCGAGTTAAACACCTATTCTTCTGTTTTATTTTATTCTAATAAAACTAAAGAAGGAATAGCAATCGCAAGAATTAATATAAGCTTGTACCCCAATGAGGATCGAGGTTATGTTAATTTAGCTAACAAGCTCTATCGTACAGGAAAAAGTAAAGAAGCATTGTCTTTTTACAACAAAGCCTTAGTAATTAACCCTTCTAATAAGTCTGCAAAAAAATCCATACAAGACATCAATTCTAAAGAAGATTTAAAAAGGTAAAACCATAATTCAACTAGGGTCTAGTACCTATTTCAACCTCAAATTTCATTAAATCCTTCTCAGTTTTCCTGATGTTTGTATCCATATTAATCTAAAAAATCATTAATCATGAAATTAACAGTAAACAAAAAACTAAGTGCAATGAAAGTATTCTTATTA
>CAJXYJ010000168.1 GCA_913063255.1 uncultured Flavobacteriales bacterium
TCGACTATTAGGTAAGGTGTTTTTGAGCTTTATAAGAAGACCTTACCAAAGCACCACTTTCTACATGACGGAATCCCATCTCAAGTCCAATTTTTTCATATTTTTTGAACTGTTCTGGAGTTATAAATTCTTTTACAGAAAGATGTTTTTTAGAAGGTTGTAAATATTGACCTATAGTAATGATATCAAGACCTACATTTCGTAAATCTTTCATAGTTTGAATCACTTCTTCTTCCGTTTCCCCTAAACCTAACATAATTCCACTTTTAGTTCTAGGAGCTCCTTGTTCTTTTAAATATCTTAAAACTTCTAAACTACGTTCGTATTTGGCTTGAATCCTTACTTCTCTAGAAAGTCTTTTTACAGTTTCCATATTGTGAGAAATTATCTCTGGGTGGACTGCTAATATTCGATCCAAATGCTTTGTCATCCCTTGAAAATCTGGGATCAAGGTTTCCAAAGTTGTATTAGGATTCATTCTTCTAATGGCTTTAACTGTTTCAGCCCAAAGGATGGTACCCATATCTTTTAAATCATCACGATCTACAGAGGTAATTACCGCATGTTTTATTTCCATTAATTTAATAGAACGTGCAACTTTTTCTGGTTCATCCCAATCAACAGATTCTGGTCTACCCGTTTTTACACCGCAAAACCCACAAGAACGGGTACAAATGTTACCAAGAATCATAAATGTGGCTGTACCTTCTGTCCAACATTCACCCATATTAGGGCAACTACCAGAAGTACAAATAGTATTGAGTTGGTATTTATCTACCAAGCTTCTTAAATTTGTATATTTTTTACCAGTAGGGAGCTTAACTCGCAACCATTTTGGTTTTGGAGTAAACTGTTTTATTTCTTTTGTTTTTGTAGTCATAATTGGCGTCAAAGATAGGAAGATTCCCGATATTATTTTTTAGAAAAGATAGAGAAACCAGACCTTGATTTTTTAGCGAAAAATTTCAATTAGAATGGTTTTCGCGGATAATTTGAGCCAATAATTTTCTAGCTCTAAGTATTCTTACTTTCACGTTATTAAGAGATTCTTCAAGTTCTTTAGCTATTTCTAAGTAACTCATTTCCTGAAAATAACGCAAGTTAATTACATCTTGATAATGAGGTTTTAACATTTTAATGTAATTTAATAATTCAGCAAGATTTTGCTTTGTGATTAATTTATCTTCTGGGGTAGGAGAGTCGTCTGGTATTTTCTTCACTTGTTCTTCAGATGTTTCTGTAGATTGTGTGTGAATCGCAGCATTTTTCATTCTACTTTTATCAATCTGAATGTTTTTGGATATTGCAATTAACCAAGTTCGAAATTCAAAGTCTTCTTTAAAAGTTTCAATTTTATCAAATGCCTTAGAAAAACTTTCAATAGTAATGTCTTCAGCTTCATATTCATTATTTACTCGCTTTAAAAGAAAGCCATAAACATCATTCCAATAATGGTCTAATAAAAAATTAAAGGCAGTTTGTGAGCCTTCTTTAGCTTTTCTAATCTGATTTAAAACGTCTTTCTTGGTTATTTCCACTTAGTAGGTTTTGAAGCAATATTGGAAATAAAGATAGTCAATTGAATGAAAACCAGCAATAGCTCCCAAATAGGTAGTAGGAGAGTAAGATCTTTTTGGTTTAATTTTTTTGCTGCTTTACCAATTACTATATACTGAATTAAAAATCGAAAAGCAATAATGATTACCGGTATTTTCCAATCTAATAAAAGTAATGTAGCTAATGATAATGCCCAAAATAAAACTTCAGAAACATAATATAAACCCAATAAAAACTTATGCTTAAATTGATAATGCTTTGCAGTAGTTACGTGTCTTTTTTTCTGAAGAAACCAAGCAGACCAAGATTTTTTAGGAATGGAATAGGTAAAAGAATCTTCTGAAAAACAAATTGTTGTATTCTCTTTTGTTGCAACCTGATTAACAAATAAATCATCATCCCCAGATGGAATTTCCATGTGTGACATAAATCCATTATTTGCATAAAAAAGCTTACTTGTATATGCTAGGTTTCGTCCAACTCCCATATATGGGTTTCCTGCTTTAGCATAGGAGAAATATTGTACGGCAGTCATTAAAGTTTCAAAACGAATCAATCTATTTAAAAGACCTGGAAGTTTTTGATACCCACCAAACCCTAAAACAAGTTTCTTTTCCTCATGTAAATGTGATGCCATTTCTTTTAGCCATTGCTTTGAAGACGGCATGCAATCTGCATCTGTAAAAATTAATTGTTGATGAATTGCTTTTTTTATTCCGAGGGTTAACGCATATTTTTTAGATCCCCAAAAAGCTTCATTGTTTTTTACATCTACTATTTTAATACAAGAATTTTTCTCGGCAAAAGTTTCTATTACTTCTAAGGTATCGTCATAAGAAGCATCATTAATTATGATGATTTCGAAATCTGGATAATCTTGTTCCAACCAAAAAGGGATGTGAGTTTTTAAATTTTCTGCTTCATTTTTTACGCAAACAAGTAAAGAAACAGGGAGAAGATCTTGTTTTTTAGATTTATGGGGATTTGAAAAAGAAAATTTTGAGAAAAGGGTATAGTATATACAATTCACAAGTACAACAGAAGCAAATATGTATAGTAAAACCATTAAATGAAATTAATTATTTGTGTGGATCTTCGTTGCAAGATTCAAACTGATCTGGAGTTTTACCACAAAAACCACAAGATTCTCCTTCTTTATTTAAAAAAGGACTTTGACTAGCACAGGTGCCTGCAAATTTCCCATCTTTTTTAGCCCATAATTTAATGGCAATTCCAGCAACTGCTAGAAGTAATAATACGATTGTGATTAAAACAATTTTCATGGTAATTATTTAATTGCAAAAATACAATCTTTCTAGTTGATTAGGCATAATTCAATAGAAATATTAGAAGACTAAATGATATTTACTTCGGGCATTATTGTAATTCCGAATTGATCTTTTACTACATCTTTTATATGGTTTGCTAAATTTATAATTTCTACACCAGTAGCATTTCCATAATTAACAAGTACTAATGCTTGTTTCTCATGAACACCAGCATCACCAAAACGTTTTCCTTTAAAACCAGCTTTTTCAATTAGCCAACCCGCAGGTATTTTTATTTCAGTATCTGAAATAACATAAAAAGGAGCTTTTGGGTTTTGTTTAATGAAAGTCTCAAAAGCATCTTTTTTTACAATGGGATTTTTAAAGAAACTGCCACTATTTCCAATAATATTTGGATCTGGAAGTTTGGATTGTCTAATTTTTATTATCGTTTCAGAAATTTCTTTAAGGCTAGGGTTTACGATATTATTCTCTGCTAAATATTGTTGAATTACGCCGTATTCAATATTCTTTTTATGATTGGTTTTTGAGAGCTTAACTATTATTTCTGTTATAATGTACTTGCCTTTTAATTCATTCTTAAAAATTGAATTTCGATACCCAAACAAACAATCTGATTTAGAGAATACCTTTTCAGAAAAGTCGATAGTTGAAATAGTTTTACAACTCTCAAATACATCTTTTAATTCTACTCCGTATGCTCCTATATTTTGGATTGGAGCTGTGCCCACATTTCCTGGTATTAACGAAAGGTTTTCTAAACCTCCAAAGTCATTAGTAATACAATATTGCACAAAATCATGCCAATTTTCTCCACCCATAGCAGATACATATACATGGTCACTATCTTCAGAAATTATTCGAATTCCTTTTATATTTATGTGAATAACTAAAGCATCAATGTCTTTGGTAAGTAACATATTACTGCCACCTCCAAGAATAAATTTATTGGGAGAAATTGTGCTTTTTAAAGCATTAACCAATTCTGCTTTTGAAGAAACAGAAACAAAAAAGCCTGCAACACAATCTATTCCAAAAGTGTTGTAATTCTTTAATGATTTGTTTTCTTCAATCCGCATTAATTAGGATATTGAATTAATGCTTCTTTTAAAATTTCAACCGCTTTAATTAGGTCTTCTTTTTTTAATACATAAGCAATTCTAATTTGATTTAAGCCAACTCCAGGAGAAGAGTAAAATCCAGCAGCAGGAGCAACCATTATAGTTTCTCTGTTTAAATCAAATTTTTCTAATAACCATTGTGCAAAAGCATCACTATTTTTTACTGGAAGTTCAACAATACAGTAAAATGCTCCTTTTGGTACTCCAACTTTTACATTAGGTATTTCTTGTAAATGTTTTATAAGCGTGTCCCTACGATCTTTATATTCTACAATTACTTCATCAAAATAACTTTGTGGAGTGTCTAAAGCTGCTTCACTCGCTATTTGTGCATAGGTAGGAGGACTTAATCTTGCTTGCGCAAACTTTAAAGCAGTAGCAATTACTTCTTTATTTCTTGAAACTAAACATCCAATTCTTGCTCCACACATACTGTATCTTTTAGAAACAGAATCTATGATAATACCGTTTTGTGATAAGCTTTCTTCCTGAAGAATAGAATAATGCTCTGCACCATCATAAGTAAATTCACGGTATACTTCATCCGAAACTAAAAATAAATCGTGCTTTATAACGATAGAAGCAAGTTTTTTAATTTCTTCTTTTGAATATAAATATCCTGTTGGGTTACCAGGGTTACAAATAATAATTGCTCTGGTTCTTGGCGTTATTAATTTTTCAAATTCTGAAATAGGGGGAAGTGCAAAATTATCTTCTATTTTAGAAATTACTGGAACAATATTCACTCCAGAAGCTGTTGCAAAACCATTGTAATTTGCATAAAAAGGCTCTGGGATTATTATTTCATCACCTTGGTCAGCTATAGTGCCCATAGCAAAAAGTAATGCTTCACTCCCTCCAGTAGAGACTATAATGTCGTTTGCTTCAACAGGGATGTCATTCTTTTTATAATAATTAGAAATTTTTTCACGGTATTCTTGAGAACCTTCAGACCTTGAATAAGCAATAATGCTTAATTTATTTTTGGTTACAGCATCTAAAGCAACTTGTGGAGACTTAATGTCTGGTTGCCCTATGTTTAAATGATATACTTTTTTATTTTCTTGATAGGCTTTTTCAGCAAACGGAACCAACTTTCTAATAGGTGATTCTGGCATGTTTTTTCCTTTATTTGATATTACAGGCATACGAAATGAATTTAAAAAGCAAAGTTGCAAAATATTTCTTAAATCTTACCCTTATTTATTTCTCTTTTGGTATTTTTAG
>CAJXYJ010000169.1 GCA_913063255.1 uncultured Flavobacteriales bacterium
ATACTTAAAGCAAGTTCATTAGTTGCATCTTTTAGTACAATATTAATTACCCCTGCAATAGCATCAGATCCATATTGTGCAGCTGCACCGTCTCTTAAAATTTCTATTCTATCTATAGAAGCTACAGGAATTGCATCTAAATCTGTTCCTACAGAGCCTCTACCAAAGGTTCCATTTACATTTACCAATGATGATTTATGGCGTCTTTTCCCATTGATTAGGACTAACACTTGATCTGGTCCTAAACCTCTAAGAGAAGCAGGCGCAATATGATCTGTCCCATCCGAAATAGTTTGAGTGTTTGAAGAAAATGAAGGGGCAGCATAATTAAGCAATTCTGTCACTGTTATTTGTGGAGAGCTCTCCACAATTTCAGATACATTTAACACATCTACTGGAACTGCAGAATTAAGCGCAGTTCTACCTGGATTACGTGTACCTACTAAAATAATTTCGTCTAGAGAAACACCAGACACCATCGTAATGTTAATGGAAGTTCCACTTGCAGTAACTTCTTGAGGTTCATATCCTATATAAGAAAATACGAGAATATCACCATCAGATGCGTCAATTGAATAATTCCCATCAAAATCTGTAACCGCTCCTGTTGCAGTATCTTTAATAACAATACTAACACCCATTAAAGGCTGTGAAGAATCATCTGTTACTGTACCGGTCACCTGTGAGAAAGCAAATGTTGTCATCAACAATGCTATCATAAGGATTAAAAAGTTTTTTTGTTTCATAAAGTTGGTTTTTAATTGTTTAGCACAAAATACACTTTTTTTTTTTAATCGGCGAAAACAAGCATATTATCCGATTTATCGAATTGTTTATTTTATCTTTGAAAAAAAACAATTTATGATTGATAAACAACACTTAATAGACCGTTTTATTGGTTATGTTACAGTAGATACAGAGAGTGATCCAAACAGCAATGAAACCCCTAGTAGCAACAATCAATGGGATCTTGCCAGACCTTTAGCTGAAGAATTAAAATGTATAGGAATGCAAGATGTGAGCATTGATGAAAATGCATACATTATGGCTACTTTACCTAGCAATGTAGAGCATGAAGTTCCTGTTGTAGGATTTATCTCTCATTTTGACACATCGCCAGATTTTACTGGTGCAAATGTTAAACCACAAATAATTGAAAATTATGATGGTAAAGACATCGTTTTAAATAAAGATGAAGATATTATTTTATCTCCTTCGTATTTTGAAGACTTGCTATTATATAAAAGTCAAACTTTAATAACAACAGACGGGACTACACTATTAGGTGCAGATGATAAAGCGGGTATTACAGAAATAGTTACTGCTATGGAATACCTTATCAATCATCCAGAGATAAAACATGGTAAAATTAGAATAGGCTTTACTCCAGATGAAGAGATTGGAAGAGGTGCTCATAAATTTGATGTTGAGAAATTTGGTGCAGAGTGGGCTTACACTATGGATGGAAGCCAAGTTGGAGAATTAGAATATGAAAATTTTAATGCTGCTGGCGCTGTAGTAACTGTTAAAGGGAAAATTGTACATCCAGGATATGCCAAAGGTAAATTGATCAATAGCATGTATATAGCTACGCAGTTTATCAATTCACTTCCTAAAATGGAAACTCCAGAACATACTGAAGGTAGAGAGGGATTTTTTCATTTACACAATATGATTGGAGAAGTTGAAGAAACCAAACTTCAATATATTATTAGAGATCATGATATGTCTCATTTTGAAGCAAGAAAAAATATAATTTACAAACTTGCTGAGGAATTAAACTCACAATATGGAAGAGAAGTAATTAATGTTGAAATCTCTGATCAATATTTTAATATGAGAGAGAAAATCGAACCTGTAATGCATATTGTTCAAACTGCAAAAGAAGCGATGGAACAAGCAGGAATTGTACCTTTAATAAAACCCATTCGTGGTGGTACAGATGGATCTCAACTAAGCTACAAAGGACTTCCTTGCCCTAACATTTTTGCTGGCGGACATAATTTTCATGGAAGATATGAGTATGTTCCTGTAGAAAGTATGCAAAAAGCAACTGAAGTTATTATTAATATTGCCCAATTAATAGCTAAATAGATTAATCATACATCAAAAAAAAGCCTTCAGTTTTAAACTGAAGGCTTTTTTATAAATGTGGATTTAAACTATTTCTTTTTTTCTGGGGCATTGAGTTTTTGACTCATTTCCATAGAAATTGCAGAACGTTCATATTTCATTTTTCCAGCAGAGGTCTCTAAAACACAGGTTCCATCATCATTAAGCTCTAGCAATTTAGCATGCATTCCGCTTTTAGTAATGATTTTGTCTCCTTTTGTTAGCTCTTTAGAAAAGTTTTTCTCTTGCTTTTGTTTTTTCATTTGGGGACGTATCATAAATAGATAAATCACTGCAAATAATAAAATAAGTGGCAAAAAGCTTTGTATTTGTTCCATAAAATATTTAAAAATTACTTATTACTAAGATGTTTTTAAAGGTGTACTTCCAGCAGCTCCTTCTTTAGGAGTTACAAAAGCTTTAATTTTAATAGTCTCTTTTCCTGCTGCTGTATTTGCAGTAATAGTAACTGTTTTACTAACTTGGTTTTTACCAGATCCATTAAATTTAACTAAAAGTTCTGCTTCTGCACCAGGTGCAACAGGCTCTTTTGGATAAGTAGGAACAGTACAACCACAACTACTTTTAGCATCTACAATAACTAAAGGTGCATCCCCAGTATTTGTAAATTTAAACACGTGCTCTACTTTGGTACCTTGATCTATTGTTCCGAAATCGAATTCAGATTCCGTAAAAGTAAGAACAGGATATTTTCCAGCGTTTGCATCACGATCTGCTGCTTCAGCTACTTTTTCTTCACTTACTTTTTCAGCTGCATTTTCTTTACAAGATGTAAATACGAAAGCTGACATTATTGCAATTATTAAAATTGACTTTTTCATAATAATATAGTTTTATGTTTTTAGTGGGGCTAAAATACTTATTTTTTATTTTAGACCACGTCCTGTTTTATTTATTTTTTCGGATTTTGAGAATTCTTTAACTAATTTATCGAGAATCCCATTAATAAACAAACTACTCTTTGGGGTAGAATATTCTTTAGAAACTTCTAAATATTCATTAATAGTTGCTCGTATTGGAATAGATGGAAAATAAAGAAATTCAGAAATTCCCATTTTTAAGATAATCATATCTAAATCTGCAATTCTTTCTTTATCCCAATTTGGTGTTTTCTCATCAATTATTTTGGTAAGTTCTTCATCATTTAAAATTACCTTTTGCATTAAATCAATTGCATAATCACGATCTTCCTTATTCTTATATAAATCTGGAATTAAAATTGCATCTACATTCTTTTCAGATATTTTAGATAACATTTTCACTATTAATGTATTCACTAAAGGAAAATCATCTACCCAGGTAAGACGCTTGTCTTCTATGTATTCATACAATTTATCATTAGGAGCAATGACATTCTTAAAAATCTTAATAAGAAAATCTTTGTCTTCGTAAAAATTGGTTGTTTTTTGTTTTAGAAAATCTGTATACCAATCTTGTTCTTTTAAAGAATTAAAAAGAATAGTAGCATACTCAGAGTCATCCTCCCAATAATTTAGCTTTTTACGATTTATAATATCCGAAAAGGCTTCGTTTGTAGCTATTAAATCAATTACTTTATTTTCTACAAAAACTCTACTAGGATTTTTTTCTAAATCTGTAGCTAAGTGCTTTTTCTGAGAAATGTTTAGGAAGTTATCTGCTTGATCCCGAAGCGCTAGAAATAATCGAAGCGTTACTAAATACAAATCTTGCATTTGCTCCATATTATAGAGCAAAAACTTTTCTTGCTTTTCAAGGTTTTTATTTTCACTTTGATTGTAAGCATAAACAGATTGCAAAACCTTAACTCTAATGTGTCTTCTTGTAAGCATATTTTATAAGAACTTAAATAAAAAAAAGCACAATTTTACAATTGTGCTTTTCAATAATATTAATTTAATTGCCCATTACTATTTTTTAGTCTTCGGGCATCGATTCTAGACTGTGCTACATCGAAAGCTGCTTGATGAGTCGAAACACCATTAGTTTCGGCATTATTAAGTATCTCAAGCGTTGTATTATAAATATTTTCCGTTTTACGGATAATTTCTTTTTTACCGTAATTTTCTAATTCAGCATAAACATTAATTATCCCTCCAGCATTAATTAAAAAGTCTGGTGCATAAACAATACCCTTTTCTCTAAGTAACAATCCATGTTTTTGCTCTTCAGCTAATTGATTGTTAGCAGCTCCAGCAATTACTTTCGCTTTTATTTGAGATAAGGTAGCATCATTAATTGTTGCTCCTAATGCACAAGGTGCATAAATATCCATTTCTTCGGCACATAAATTATCTCCTTCATAAATAGTAACATTATACTTGTCTCGAACTTCTTCTAAACGAGCTCTATTTATATCTGAAATATAAATCTTTGCTCCTTCATTACTTAAGTTTTCAACCAAAGCTTCACCAACATTTCCAATCCCTTCTACATAAACAACTTTGTCTTCAAGAATATCGCTACCAAAAGCATATTTTGCTGCAGCTTTCATTCCCATAAAAACACCATAAGCAGTTATTGGTGAAGGATTACCAGCGCCACCTTTTTCTTCAGAAATACCAGTAACAAAAGGAGTTACCGTTCTAACTAAATCCATATCTGAAGTTGCCATCCCAACATCTTCAGCAGTGATATATTTTCCTCCTAAAGAGTGAACAAATTCACCAAAACGAAGCATTAATTCTGGAGTTTTCTGAGTTTTAGCATCTCCGATAATAACTGCTTTACCACCACCTAAATTAAGGCCTGTTATCGCAGACTTATAAGTCATACCACGAGATAGTCTTAAAGCATCATTTAATGCTTCCCATTCGTTATTATAGTTCCACATACGAGTACCTCCAAGTGCAGGTCCCATTACCGTATTGTGAATACCAATTATTGCCTTTAAACCTGTATCTTTGTCGTTACAAAAAACTACTTGTTCGTGATTGTCAAATGATAATTGACCGAACACAGGGTTCATTTTAATAAGATCTTTTTTGTTAATTACTTCAGTCTCCATATGTTGAATTTATGACCTCCTTTATAA
>CAJXYJ010000170.1 GCA_913063255.1 uncultured Flavobacteriales bacterium
TCCATGTTAAAAATGTTTCTTTGGATGCAGATGGATAAAAACAGTATTAAAAGAGAAATTAAGAGGATAGAACTTCAGATTTCAACACTTTCCTCGAAATTATAAAAATGATCTATTTCAACTGAAAATTTTATTTAGTAAATTGCGGGCTCTAAGGATGATTTCTCTCCTCCGCTGAATTTTCGATAATCGAAAGAATAAAGGTATAGAAGGAATAACATTATATTCAATATTAAAATTTTATGTTATGGCTATTGTAGACCAAAATTTATCACAAAAAGCAATCGATTTAGAAAATGAGTATGGAGCTCATAATTACCATCCACTACCTGTAGTATTAGAAAAGGGAGAAGGTGTTTTTGTATGGGACGTAGAGGGGAAAAAATATTATGATTTCCTATCTGCATATTCCGCAGTAAATCAAGGACATTGTCATCCGAAAATAGTGGATGCATTATCAAAACAAGCAAAAAAACTAACATTAACTTCACGTGCTTTTCATAATGACATTTTAGGTGTTTATGAAAAATATGCTTGTGAGTATTTCGGCTTTGATAAAATTTTGCCCATGAATAGTGGTGCAGAAGCAGTTGAAACCGCAATAAAGCTTTGTAGAAAATTTGCTTATGAAAAAAAGGGAATTCCTGAAAATAAAGCAGAAATTATAGTTTGTGAGAACAATTTTCATGGAAGAACGACAACAATAATCTCTTTTTCAAATGATGAAGATGCTCGTAAAAACTTTGGACCTTTCACTGATGGATTTATAAAAATTGAATACAATAACTTAGAAGCTTTAGAAGACGTTTTGAAGTCTAATAAAAATATTGCAGGATTTTTAGTAGAACCTATACAAGGAGAAGCTGGAGTATATGTTCCTTCTGAAGGGTATTTAACAAAAGCTAAAGATTTATGTGAAGCTTATGGTGTATTATTTATTGCGGATGAAGTACAAACTGGAATTGCTAGAACTGGGAAGTTATTGGCTGTAAATCATGAAGATGTAAAGCCAGACATTTTAATTTTAGGGAAAGCAATTAGTGGAGGAGTGTATCCAGTATCTGCAGTATTGGCAAGAAATGAAACCATGTCTGTTTTAAAACCAGGGCAACACGGATCTACATTTGGAGGTAATCCATTAGCTTGTGCTGTTGCTATTGCTGCTTTAGAGGTAGTAGAAGATGAGAATCTTGCTGAAAATGCTGAACGCTTAGGAAAGCTTTTTAGAGATAAATTAGATGCATTTATTCCAACTTGTGATCTAGTTTTAGGTGTTAGGGGTAAAGGCTTGTTAAATGCTATCTTAATTAATGATACTGAAGAAAGTGATACTGCTTGGAATATTTGTTTAAAGCTTAGAGATAATGGATTGTTAGCTAAACCAACTCATGGAAACATTATTCGTTTTGCGCCACCATTAGTAATGACAGAAGATCAACTATTAGATTGTGTTTCTATAATTATTAAAACAATAACAGAGTTTGAAAAATAATTAATTTGAATTATATAGGTATAAAAAAAGCGGCTATTAGCCGCTTTTTTTATTAAGTATCAATTACGTTTAATTGTTTTGAATAATCGTTTTGTAATCTATATTGATGTTTTCTGAAGTTATTAATTTTACTAAATAAACACCATCTGCTAAATTAGACGTTGGAATATTAAAATTAGAAACGCTACCAACATTATGTTTGGTTGCTACCAATTTACCTGTCATATCATATACAGCAGCAGATTTAATGTCATACCCTTCTGGGTTAGATACCTCCATTTGTTGATAAGGATTATTTTGGAAGAAACCAACAGATGCTTTTGCTACTTCAATAGCTTTAGTCCCTTCAGATTCTTCTAATAATCGATCACGTCCTTTAAATACAATAAAAAATCGATCGTCATAAACTCCAGCAGGTAATGTAATACCAGTATCAAAATATTCACTTGAAATCGTTGATAATTTTTTATAAGTATCATTTAAAGAATCCCAAAAGTATGCATTACGCTCAAAATTTTGTATTTCAATAGTATTTATTGTAATTTTTGTTTGTGCATCTAAACTAAAACCAATTGGGATTTGTTTATGATCTCCATAGGGTAAAGTCTGTATTACAAAAGGTCCCAATTCATCATTTTCTTCTATTAGGTAATATGCCTCAGCTCCACCAGAATCCATTGGATGGTGTCCATCTAAGCCAATATCATAGCCATCTGTACTTTCGTCATGAAATAACAATAACAGTTGTCTTGCATACGAATCATTAAAAACCATATTTATCCGTAATTGCGGAGTAATTACTACAAACGCATCTGAATTAAATGTACTTCTTTCTGCTGGATCATTTTCATTTTCTTGGAGTCTAACTTCTGAAACAGTGTTATCATAAATTCTATGGGAATTATTTAGAGTAATACTTGTTGAAGTAACTCCGTTAGTTCGCAACACAAAACCCTGTCCAATAGGCGAGTATCTTCTATTGTAAACTAGACCTGCCCCAGTGCCAGCATTAGTTCCAATACCTCCAAGGTTACTATAGTTTTTAAATGTTGGAGCTGTATAACTACCTTCTGGATCTGATCCAGGTATCCAAACACCATAACCTCCAGATTTATCTAAATAATTATGGCTGTATTCGCTATTTTTTGGCTCGTCCCAGAATAATATTCCAGTTAATCCATTTTCATTATCATTATCCCAAAAGAATTCTTTTAAGTCTATTGCAGAAGGATAGGGATTTCCAGATAAGGTCCATTGTGTTGTACCTGTTGTTTGCACAGGAACTGTTATCGTGCCATTATTAGGGCGACCTCTAAAATCATATTCATAGGCTATAGTATTATCTGTTCCATCACTAACTCCTTTCATGGTAAAGCCATGACCTGGACTTATATTATCGCCTGCTCCAATATGATTATAGTTGGCTTCTTCTTCCCCAGCAGGAGAGCTGATTCTTGTATATATCCAACGTGTTGAAATTGTTAAAGGTGAATTATCACCATTATGTCCTGTTGTAGTAGATGCAATATCTGAATCCGTAAGACCATTAATTTCATAAAACCTTGAAACTCCAGCATTCTTATTACCAGCACTTCCACTACCTAAGGTTTGGTTACCAACTGGAGAATTCCAAAAATTATAATGGTAATTACTTGTTTCATCTACAGTTTGGTATACAGAAAGTATTCCTGTTCCACTATTGTTAGATGCAGTAGCACCTTGAATTAATTGAGCTCCATTACGTAAGTAAATACTTGCTTGTGTGTCTCCTGTACCATTGTCTGTTAGATTAACATCTTGTTCTACAAATAATACTTCATTTTTAACATAAATATAGGAATCTGTAGACCCGTTGGGTTTTACAGTTAACTGTGAAAATACAGTCGAGCTAGTAATTAGCATGGCAAATAAAAGAAGTAGGTTTTTCATAATCGTTAAAATTTATGAAGTATCTCAGGGGCAAAACACTTCTTATTACAAACAAATCTAGTGATTTTTTTTGATTTATCCATAAAAAACTATCTAAACTGTTCATTTTTAAGTAGAAAGAAAAATTATAAAAGATAAAAGTATTTATTAAATTTGGTTAACTTTAAATTTATATTTAATACAATAAAAATGAAAGTTGGAGATAAAGTATCTGTGTTAGATGAAGATATTTCAGGGAAGATTATAACAATTTCAGGAGACCTTATTACCATTGTCGATATCGATGGTTTTAATTTGCAGTATGCTAAAAAAGAGTTGGTTACAGATAATCATGGGATTTCAGATTATGATATGGTACCTCATAATATTGCTGAAATAATTTCAGAAAAACAAATAAAAAAGAACGTCAATTCTAGACGAGTAAAACCAAAAGTAAGAATTCTCCCACCAATGGTGATAGATTTACATATTCATCAATTAATTCCGAAATCTAGAGGCTTAAATAATTTTGAAATTTTAACAATTCAACTAGAAGAGGCTAAACGACAATTAAATTTTGCATTTTCAAAAAAAATACAACGTATTGTCTTTATTCATGGGGTAGGAGAGGGTGTATTGCGCATGGAATTAGAATTTCTTCTAAAAAGATTTGATAATTTAAAGTTTTATGATGCTGATTATCAAAAATATGGAGTAGGTGCTACAGAAGTTTATGTTTTTCAGAATAAAAATGCCTAGTCTATAAACTCAGGTGTCTCGGTTACTGTAGTATTAATAACATTGTTTTGATTCCCCATGTTTAAAGTTTCTTGAATAATCTCCTCATCTGTGCTAATTAAAACAAGGTCAAATAAAATAAGACTAATATCACTAATAAAGCTATAGGAATGTAATCTATACTGATCAATAGGGTTTGTGTTGGAAATAGCGTCATTTAAATAATCTGGACTGCCTTCTTGTGTTTCATCGTTTGTAGGGTCTAAATCTCCGTTTGCATCTTCATAACGAGTGAGTACACCGTCATCATCATCATCTTTATCTAAATAATCTGGAGTACCGTCATCATCCCAATCTCTAGGTTCATCATCAATGCCATTTATAAAATCAAGTCCTAATTCTATTAAAGTAGGAACATTATCCCCATCATCATCTTCATCAAAATAATCTAGCAAGCCATCTCCATCTGTATCTAATTCGCTTGTTATGTCTTCATCATCAAGGCCATCATTATCTAATTTTGAAACAATGGTTGTTAATTCTGCAATACCAGATTCTCCAAGAAACTCTAAAGTTACTGTTGGTGAAATTGGAGGAATATTACTACAGAAATAATCATCAGAAACATCATCGTTAAATTTTCTATAATTTACAGTATTTGAACTGCTGTTAAGTTGAAATTCTTGTACACCAGACTCTAAAAATAATACTTCAGTATTAGTTAAAATCAATGAAATACTTTCGGCTGCTGAAGAATTATTAATATTGAAGAAGGTATATCCCCCAGGATCACCACAATTGTTTAAATTGGATTCCTCAAAATCGAATTCAGTAACAATAATGTCCCCATCATTACAAGCATAACAAAGACTTGAAATAGCAAAAATTATAAAAAGTTTTTTCATAGAAAAATGAATGATTACAAAGTAACAATTTTCTTTATTAGGAAACTAAAATTAATCTTATTTTTGGC
>CAJXYJ010000171.1 GCA_913063255.1 uncultured Flavobacteriales bacterium
ATTGTAAGTTTAGCGATGCTTAAAAACAAAATTTACAACCTTTCTGAAATGCCCTGGATTCTAATTCCTGGTTTATAACTACACTTCATTTCATCCAATTAAAAGTATTTCTTTCCAGTTTTTAAACATTAATTTAAATTATTTCATGAAAAATATTATCGTATTAGGCGCCGGAATGGTAGGTAGTGCCATCGCAATAGATTTAACAAAAAACCACCAAGTAACCCTTACAGATTTCAACCAATCTGTTTTAGATAAAGTAAAGAGCAAATGTGATTTATTGAGTACGCAACTTTTAGATGTTACCAATAAAGAGCAATTGCAAACTACTATTAAAAAATTCGATTTAGTGGTTTGTGCGGTCCCTGGATTTTTAGGCTTTGAAACTTTAAAACTCATTATTGAAGCCGAAATGAATGTGATTGATATTTCTTTCTTTCCTGAGAATTCCTTAGAACTAGACGCCTTGGCAAAAGAGAAAAATGTTACCGCTATAGTAGATTGTGGTGTAGCTCCTGGAATGGATAATGTTATTTTGGGTTATTATAATAAAAAAATGAAACTCACCGATTTTGAATGTTTGGTAGGTGGATTGCCCAAAGTAAAAAAATGGCCTTTTAGTTATAAAGCACCTTTTTCTCCTATCGATGTAATTGAGGAATATACAAGACCCGCAAGATATGTGGAGCATAGTAAAATGATTACCCGAGAACCTTTAACCGATTGTGAATATATCGATTTTGATAAAGTTGGAACCTTAGAATCATTTAATTCAGATGGTTTGCGTTCTATTATTTTTACCATGCCACATATTCCTAATATGAAAGAAAAAACTTTAAGATATCCAGGACATGTGGAATATATTAGAGTTTTAAAAGAAGCTGGTTTTTTCAACACTGAAAAAGTGGAAGTAGATGGCGCTATGGTTTCCCCCTTAGATTTTACAAGCAAAATTCTTTTTAATGAATGGAAGCTTGGGGAAACAGAAGAAGAAATGACCGTAATGCGAATTACCCTTAAAGGAGAAAACATACACGGACAAATTGAAGAAGTCGTTTATAATTTACACGATGAATATTGCCAAGAAACCCAAACCTCATCTATGGCTAGAACAACGGGGTATACAGCAACTGCTGCTGCAAATTTGTTTTTAGAGGGTTTATTTGTAGAAAAAGGCGTTTTCCCTCCAGAATTGGTAGGTAAACACCAAGTTTGTTTTAACTATTTTATGTCTCATTTAAAAGAACGAAATATTCACTATGTAAAAAGTTCGCGGATAATTTAGAGAATCCTATCTTTGAATACATGACACCCAAGAAAATTTTAGAGGTTAAAAATTTATCCATCTCCTTCGGAACTAGAAAAAAAAGTGCTGAAGTAGTTCATAATATTTCTTTTAGTATTTCTGAAAATGAAATTCTGGGAATTGTAGGAGAATCAGGTTCTGGGAAATCGGTTACATCATTGGCGATTATGGGTTTGTTACCAGAAAAATCCTCTCACAAAAAAGGAGAAATACTTTTCGATTCTAAAAATATTTTAAAAGAGAAATCCAAAAAGCTACGATCTATACGAGGTAAGGAGATTGCCATGATATTTCAGGAACCGATGAGTGCTTTAAACCCTTCCATAATATGTGGATTGCAAGTTTCAGAAATTCTTCGACTTCATTTAAATTATTCAGCTTCAAAAGCAAAAAAAGAAACACTTTTACTTTTCGAAAAAGTAAAGTTACCTCGTCCTCGGGACTTATATAATAGCTACCCACATCAAATAAGTGGTGGGCAAATGCAGCGTGTCATGATTGCTATGGCAATCGCCTGTAAACCAAAATTATTGATTGCAGACGAACCCACAACTGCTCTAGATGTTACTGTACAAAAAGAGATTATTTTATTATTAAAAGAGCTTCAAAAGGAAACTAAAATGAGTTTACTTTTTATCTCTCATGATTTAGGATTGGTTTCAGAAATTGCAAATAAAGTGGTGGTTATGTATCAAGGAAATGTTGTGGAAAAAGGTAGTGTGAACCAAATTTTTAAATCGCCAAAAAACGATTATACAAAAGCCCTATTAGCATCCCGACCAAGTTTAGAAGTGCGGTTAGAAAAGCTTCCTACTATTGCATCTTTAAGTGACAAAAGTTTTAATGCAAAAGAAGTGACTCCATTACATCGTGCTTTAAAGCACAAAAACATTTACACAAAAGCACCTTTATTAGAAGTCTTAAACTTAAAAAAGGAATACTATTCCAATGCAGGATTATTCAAAAAAAAGAATGTTATAAAAGCTGTTGATGAAGTAAGTTTTAAAGTTTTTGAAGGAGAAACTTTAGGTTTAGTTGGGGAATCTGGTTGTGGAAAATCGACTTTGGGTAAAGCCATATTACAATTAGAGAAATCGACTTCAGGAAGTATAAAATATAAAGGGAAAGAACTTACAAAACTTTCCGAAACTGAGATCCGAAAACTACGTAAGGAAATTCAACTTATTTTTCAAGATCCTTATTCTTCTTTAAATCCAAGAATGATTATTGGTGAAGCACTGACTGAACCCATGAAAGTTCATGGTATAGGCAAAAACCAAAGAGTTAGAAAAAACAAAGTATTGGAGTTACTAGATCGAGTTGGATTAGACAAAAGCTATTACAATCGTTATCCTCATGAACTTTCTGGAGGTCAACGCCAACGAGTTGGTATTGCACGTACCATTGCCATGGAACCAAAATTAGTGGTTTGTGACGAATCCGTTTCTGCATTAGATATTTCGGTCCAAGCACAGGTGCTTAATTTATTAAATGAATTAAAGGATGATTTTGGATTTACTTATATTTTTATCTCTCACGATTTAGCGGTGGTTAAATTTATGGCAGACCAATTATTAGTGATGATGGAAGGAAAAATTGAAGAGATTGGAGATGCAGATGAAATTTATGCCAATCCAACAAAAGAATATACTAAGAGATTGATTGCAGCAATTCCTAAAGGAATTTAATTTTTTTTATTTAGTATATTTGGTTAGTTAACTCATTTTTGATTATACAATTTTCAATAAACATCAATAAATCACAAAATAACTATTGAGTAAAATAACTAGAAGAAACTTTATCAATGGCACATTATTAGCCGCCGGAGCCACAATGCTTCCCTATGGATGCACTAGTGATAGGGTGTTAAAAATACTTGACCATTTGTATTATCCGCCAGCTCTTACTGGACTTAGAGGAAGTCATCCAGGGTCGAACACTCATGCACATAAAAGAGCTTGGGACAAGAAATCTGACTGGGGATCTACGACCAAATTAAAAGAAGAGTATGACCTGATTGTTGTAGGGGGAGGAATCAGTGGGCTTTCTGCTGCATATTTCTATCTCCAAAAACATGGCACTAACAAAAAAGTATTAATCCTTGATAACCATGATGATTTTGGTGGGCATGCGAAACGTAATGAACATACAATTAATGGTAATACACGATTGACTTATGGTGGTTCTCAAACACTAGTAGATCCACAATCAAGCGGAAAACTTATAGAAGATCTATTTACAGATTTAGGTATAAATCTTGAAAGATTTAAATCTGCTTATGACCTTGGTTTTTTTAAAAGAAACAATTTAAGTGCCGTAACCTATTTCAATAAAGAAACATTTGGCGAAGATAAAGTGGTAAAACACTCTTTCTGTAATTATCCAAATTATGTGGAAGGGCTTCCTGGCGCTAAAATTTCTAATGAAGAAGCTGTACAACAGGCCCCTTTGAGTGAAAAGGGTAAAAAGCAATTACTTATAGTTTTAAAAGGAGGACTGCATAAAATAAAGGTCCCAAAAGAAGAATTACAAGAGTATATTTCTAAAAATTCCTATTATGATTACTTAAAAAAAACCTTAGGTGTTGATGATCCCGGATTAATGAAAATGGCAAGAAATTCTGGCTTAGATTGGGCAAGTTCTGGTACGGATTTAATGACCATAGCAGCAGCCAAAAGTTGTGGTGCATTAGGTTTTGCACCTAAAGCAGTGTATGATGAAAACAATCCATACATTCATCATTTTCCAGATGGCAACGCAACTCTTTCCCGTTCATTAGTAAAGAAAATGATTCCTCAAATAGGGAAGGGAAACAATGCTGAAGAACTTGTATTATCAAAATTTCACTATGATGAATTAGATAAATCTAGCAATAATACACGTATTAGATTAAACAGCACTGTAGTTAATGTACGCCACTCAGGTGATCCAAAAAATTCAAGTGAGGTTTTTGTAAATTATATAAACGATAGCAAGTCGTATATAGTAAAGGGTAAAGGAGTTGTTATGGCATGTTATAATATGATGATTCCACATATCGTTTCCGGTTTACCATTAGAACAAGAGGAAGCCTTAAGGCTTCAAATGAAAAGCCCATTACAATATACAACCGTTGGCCTTAAAAACTGGAAAGCAATTAAAGACATTGGAATGGGATTAGCAATGTCTCCCGGAAATATGCACCAAGCAGTATTGATGGATTTTCCTGTGAGTATGGGCGGATACGAATATACAAAGACTCCCAATGACCCTTGTGTTATCCAGATGATAAGTTGTCCCTATGGTACCGTAGGTATGCCAAGAAAAGAGCAATTTCGTGAGGCTCGACATAAAATGTTAAGCTTACAATTTAATGACTATGAGATAGAGATAAGAAATCATCTTAATGGCATGTTTTCAAATGATCTTTTTAATTTTGACAGAGATGTTGAGAGTATCACTGTAAATCGCTGGGCACATGGTTATGCTGTTGGAGGCCCAGAAAATTCTACAAAAATAGGCAGACAACCCTTTGGAAGAATTACTATTGCTAATAGTGACTCTGCACCAAATGCTGACGCTCTTGTGGCAGTTAAAATGGCTTATAGAGCTGTAAATGAATTGGGATAAATGAAAGAATCTGATAAAATTTTTTTGTAAAATCTATTAAAAAAATAAAATATTATCGCATTAAAAAAACCCGTTCTAACCTCACAAAGAACGGGTTTACCTTTATCTGAATCGTTGCAGATATGGGGATTAAATTAAA
>CAJXYJ010000172.1 GCA_913063255.1 uncultured Flavobacteriales bacterium
TAATATATCGTGAAGTTCCTGGCTTACCAGAATTTTTATGTTCTGTACACTCTAAAATTACTTGAACTCTATTTCCTCTTTTAGCCATTATAGTAGACTTTTATATTGTTAATGCAATTATTTATTTAAATAGCCGTTTGCACGAGCTTCTTTAACAACTGCAGTAATCCCTTTTTTATTAATTGTTTTTAATACGGAAGCAGCAACTTTAATAGTAATCCACTTATCTTCTTCAGGAAGATAAAAACGTTTTTTTATTAGGTTAACATTAAACCTGCGTCTGGTTCTATTTAAAGCGTGAGAAACATTGTTTCCAAACATCGCTCTTTTTCCAGTAAGTTCACATACTCTAGACATTAATTATATCTTTTAATTATTTTTACAGGGTGCAAATTTAAGTAAATTTATCCTTATGTACAACAAAAGAAATTTAGTTTTTTAAAATTTCTTTTAAAAGTAATTCTAAGGCCTTATTTGTTGCTTTAGCAACCACTCTTTCTCGAGGTTTTCCAAAATCAAATTTTTCTGAAAAAATACCACTCGGACTAGCAATAGCAATAAAAACTGTTCCAACCTCATCTACAGCATCTCCTTTTGTTGGACCAGCAATACCCGTAGTTGAAAGTGCATAATCCGTTTTAAACAATTTGTTAGATTGAATTGCCATCGCTTCTGCAACTTCCTTACTCACCACTGTATGTGTTTTTATTAACTGTTCATCTACACCTAAAATATCCGTTTTAGTTTCTGTAGCATAAGGCACAGTGCTCCCTCTAAAAAAGGCTGAAATCCCTGCTAAGGATGTAATTTGTTCTGCTATAGCCCCACCAGTACAACTTTCGGTTAAACTTAATGTTTTTTCCTTTTGAATAAACAATTTAGCTATTCGTTCAACAATGGTCGTTTCTTCTTCATAACCAATCGCGATCTCTTTTAACAAGCTATGTAAAACTTTCATTTCATTATCTACAGCTGTAACCACATTTTTCTCCACTTTTCCTTTTGAAGATAATCGCAATCTTACTCTTCCAAAAGATGGCAAATAAGCAAGTTTGATAGATTCTGGTAATTTATCTTCCCATTTATGAATGATCTTTACAATTTCACTTTCCCCCATACCATAAGTTAATAAGGTTTTATGATAAATAAAGGGGCAATCAAATCTCTTAACTATTCTTGGTAAAACTTCAGATTCAATCAACCGTTTCATTTCGTAAGGAACACCGGGTAAGGAAATAAAAATTGTTTCGTTCTTCTCCATCCACATTCCAGGTGCAGATCCAAAATTATTTTTTAATACTGTTGCAGTTGAAGGAATCAAAGCCTGATTTAGGCTTTCGGGCAATAAAGGATGATTTGTGAATTTTTTATAAAGTGCTTTTACATGGGCTAACACCACCTCATCTTCAACCAAGGAATCTCCTAAAAACTTACAGAAAGTTTGTTTGGTAATATCATCCTTTGTCGGCCCCAATCCTCCAGTAACAATAACAATATCCACTCTTTTCTCAGCATCATTCAATGCTTGCAAAATATGAGCTTCATCGTCTTGTATGGATGTAAGTTGGTATACCTGAACTCCAATATTATTGAGTTCTTTTGATATAAATGCCGAGTTTGTGTCAACAATCTGACCTATTAAAATCTCATCTCCAATAGTGATTATTTCAGCAAGCATCTATAAATTAAAATCTCTTTTTAATTCAGCGAAAACAGTATTTAACTTAGTAGAAATGTTTTCAATATTAGCACTTACAGAAGATTGACTCTTTAAAGATCTTGTCCAAGATTCTAAGGTAGTAATATCCTTACCTAAATTTAAACCAAACATTTCTAAATTTGGTTTCATTTTATGAGCAAATTGATAGGCCAACTCTCTATTATTATTAATAACTGCCTCCTCCATTGCTTTTAAATCTGGCGGAATTTCTTCTAAAAAGGTTTTTGCAATAATTACAATAAATTCTTCATCGCCACCGGCAATTTCTCTAAGATTTTCAATTGAATAGTTTTTAGTCATTTATTTAACTTTTATGGAAAACAATTTCGTGTTTTCAATGAAACCTGTCAAGGCATCATTGGGGATAATTTTGCCAACACCCGAAGGTGTGCCTGTAAATATAACATCTCCTATCTTTAAAGTAAAATATTTTGAAATATATTCGATTAACGCATCAATTTTCCACAACATTAATGAAGTATTTCCTTCCTGTTGTAGTTTATCGTTCTTTTCTAATCTAAAATTTATATTATTAACATCATGAAAAGTGCTCTTTGGAAGAAATTCACCAATAACAGCAGATCCATCAAATCCTTTTGATTTTTCCCAAGGCAAACCTTTTTCTTTTAATTCAGACTGAAGATCTCTTGCAGTAAAATCGATTCCTAAACCTATTTCATCGTAATATTTATGAGCAAATTTTTTATCGATATGCTTCCCTACTCGATTAATTTTAACCAAAATTTCAACTTCATGATGCACATTATTTGAAAATTCTGGAATAAAGAAGGCTTGCTTTTTTAAAAGGATTGCAGTATCTGGTTTTAAAAATAAAACAGGTTCTTTAGGAGTCGTATTATTAAGCTCCTCAATATGTTCAGCGTAGTTTCTACCTACGCATATAATTTTCATGTGTCTTTATTATTTTATTAAATCGGTCAAATGCTGTTCGCTATTAGTCATTCCCTACATGAGAAAATATTAACATGCTCGTTTCATAAGCCTATAATATTTATTAATTTGGTCATCCTTCGACGAGCTCAGCACAGGCATGCTGTTCGCAATTTACAAATTTCTTAAACGACAAGAATTTTAACACGCTCGTTTCATTTAGTATTAAATTTTTGTTTTAATAAATCTAAACCTTCATTTGTTATTGGTCCAGCTGCTTTATTATTTATTCTCGCTTTCAAATCTCGCAATACTTTCTTCGTATATTGAGGAAAGTCTGCATTTTGAATCCAACTAAAATAACCAGGTTCCGTTTTAAACAACTCCTCTATAACTTTGCCTTTGTGTTTTCCGAAAGAAATTATTTCTTGACCCTCTTTATTATACCCAATAAATCCAGCAAAATCTGCAAAGTTTTGATGTGAACTAAAACTAGAAAGGAAATTAACATCGTTTTCTAAATCTTCGTATTTATCTAACTGAGCTTTTAAAACCTCGTAAGTAGCCATCGTGTCAGCTTCAGCACTGTGAGCGTTCGTTAAATCTTTATCACAATAAAATTTATAAGCAGCTTCTAAGGTTCTTTTTTCCATTTTATGAAAAATAGTCTGCACATCTACTGCTACATTTTTCTTTAAATCGAAATCTATTTCCGCTCTCAATAATTCTTCAGCAAGAAGTGGAATATCGAATCTATTCGAATTAAAACCACCCAAATCGCTATCCTTAATAAGCTCGTATACTTTGGAAGCCAATTCTTTAAAAGTCGGCTCATTTGCTACCATTTCATCAGAAATACCATGGATTGCTGTAGTAAATGCAGGAATCTTCATCTCTGGATTCACACGCCATGTAAAACTTTCTTTATTTCCGTTGGGAAAAACTTTAAGAATGGATATTTCAACAATTCTATCTTTAGAAACATTGATTCCAGTAGTTTCTAAATCGAAAAAACATATGGGTTTATTTAGTTTTAATTCCATTAAAAATTCAAATCTGATTTAAATGTTTATAATCTATACCTCTCTATTACTATCCCATGCTTCCAAATAATCTGCTACGGCTTTTACAAATTGCCCTCCTAAGGCTCCATTTACCACTCTATGGTCGTATGAATGAGACAAGAACATTTTATAGCGTATTCCAATAAAGTCACCATCTGGAGTTTCAATTACAGCTGGAACTTTTCTTATGGCTCCTAAAGCCAAAATTCCAACTTGTGGCTGATTGATAATTGGAGTTCCCATAATACTACCAAAAGTACCTACATTGGTTACAGTATAAGTTCCTCCTTGAATATCATCTGGTTTTAGTTTCCCATCTCGTGCACGACCAGCCAGATCATTCACTGCTTTTGCCATTCCAACTAAGTTTAGTTGATCTGCATTTTTTATTACAGGAACAATTAAATTGCCGTCCCCTAATGCTGCAGCCATACCAAGGTTAATGTTTTTTCGCTTGATAATTTTATCGCCATCTATAGAAATATTTAACATGGGATAAAGCTTCAATGCTTTTGCAACTGCTTCTAAGAATATTGGAGTAAACGTTAGATTCTCACCTTCTCGTTTTGCAAAACTATCTTTCACTTTTTTACGCCAATTCCATATATTGGTAACATCTGCCTCTATAAAAGATTGAACGTGAGCAGCTGTTTGCACACTCTCTACCATATGATGGGCAATAAGTTTACCCATACGTGACATTTCGATAATTTCATCACCTCCATTTACAGATATTGGCGCTGCTTTTTTAACAGTATTATCTTTTACTGAAGTACTCGTAGTTATATTTTGTTTAACAGGTTGTGCGGTACGATTTTCAATATATTGCAAAATATCGTTTTTAGTAACTCTTCCTTCATTACCAGTACCAGATATACTATCTAATTCTTGTTGAGAAACTTTTTCGGTTGCTGCTATATTTTTAACTAGTGGAGAATAAAATCTTTTATCTGAACTTTGAACAACAGCTTGAGCTTCTTCTACAGTAGCTTCTACCTTTGCAACAACTTCGGGTGTTGGAGTTGAAACAGTTTCTTTAGTAACTGTGCTTGTTTCTTGAACTGCATTTTCACCTTCAATTTCAATAACAGCAATGGTTTGTCCAACTTGTATTACATCATCTACATCAAACAGCTTTTCAACCAAAACACCAGACACCTCACTTGGCACCTCACTATCTACCTTATCTGTTGCAATTTCTAACACCGCCTCGTCTTCTTCAATGGTATCACCCACCTCTTTAAGCCAACATGTTAGTGTAGCCTCTGCAACACTTTCCCCCATTTTTGGTAGTTTCAATTCAAATTTTGCCATAATAGTTTTCTTACTAATCCCGTTTTAATTTAACGATGCAAAATTAGTTAAAAT
>CAJXYJ010000173.1 GCA_913063255.1 uncultured Flavobacteriales bacterium
TATTCGTTGGCCAATTCTTCTCCAAAAAGTGAGGCAATTTGTCTTTTAATTAAAGCTCTATTCACTTGTATGTTAATGTCCTTATTTAGTTCCGCCTCCATGGTTGCTATATTCTTTGAGGTTACATTGGCATTAGCATCTACCTTTGATCCATCTGCAGCATTCGATGAGTTGATGTAATGGTCTATAAAGTCAATTTTTTTTGAAACTTGGGCGTTCGTGAGGCGTATCATATTTTTTTAGTTTTTACTGAATAAATAATTTAGTTTTTTGTTAGTCTTTATTTCTACAAATCTTTGATTTGTTATTTTACTATCTAAACCTCCTAAATCTTGTTCCCACTTTCCGGTTTTTAACCAAGTAAGTTGCTTACTTATATCTTCTGAAACAGATTTTTCACCCGTATATAGGCAGGTTTTATAATTTTTGTTTTTAGCTTCCTGAAGCATTTTAATAAGTTCTTTTGGATGCCATTCGCCACCCATAAACAACACGCAAGTAGCTAAGCTTTCATATCGATTTAAAAGCGAGCTATAGACTTCCTCAGTGAGTAAAGAGCCATTACCTTTTTTCCAAAGAAAGGGAGAGTGACAACCTTCGCAAAACATGCTACAACCAGAGATAGAAAAGCAAAGGCTTATCTCTCCAGGGACTTCTTGAAACACTACTTGAAAGTCGTAATAATACATAATCGATATAAAAAGAGTAAATAGTCTTTATAAAGATAGTTTTCAAAATAACCCCATTTAAAACCTAAAAGAGGAGTTATTAAAAAGGTTATCAACAGGTAGATTTATGAATTAAATTTTGGAAAGGATTGTTATTAAAGTGTTTTTAAAGATATTTATAATAAAAAAACCACCGAGAGGTATCGATGGTTTTTAATTTAAATTGAAAATAAGGATTAATGGGGAAGCGATTTTCTAAAATAACCGTAAGCAAAAGTCCCCAATAATGCAGCTCCTATAAATATGACAAAAACCGTATACCCAGATCCTAATAAAACGAACATCATTCCAGAGCAAACTCCAGTAAGAGCCCACCCCATACCAAATATAGTTCCGCCTAATATATATCGCCACCATTCCTGGCTTTTATTTGAAAAAGCATGAGTATCTCCTTTGGAAGTTTTAATTTTTCCTTTTTTAAATAATTGTGTAATTAGGATAGCGGTAATTATCCCAGTGATAATAATACCATACATATGAAAGGATTGGAAATGGAACATTTCGATAATTCTAAATGTAGATACCGCTTCTAGTTTCCACATTCCGAAACCGAATAAAAAGCCGATGATAATATATTTGAATAATTTCATTCTTCTGTTTTTAAATTGTAATTCTTAATATATAAGGGAGTATTAACCAGGTCATAATTAAGCCTCCAGCAAAAAACCCCATTACAGCAACTAAAGAAGGTAATTGCATATTTGCAATCCCCGATATGGCATGCCCCGAAGTACATCCCCCAGCATATCTCGCTCCAAATCCAACCAAGAAACCACCTCCAATAATGATGATTAAGCCTCTTAAGGATAGTAGTGATTTCCAAGAATATAAATCCCAAAACTCTGGAATACCATGCCCAAGAACTAGATCTTTCCCAGGCACTAAGTGTGCAGTTTCTTTTGTAATTAAATCTTCTCCAGAAATTTGATTTAAAGTATTGATTGTTGCTTCAGATACATGAGCCAGTCCATCTCCTCCAAAATAATTTGCAGCAACAAACCCGCCAATCATAGCTCCTAGAGCTACCATTAAGTTCCATCCTTGTTTTTTCCAATCGAAGTCGAAAAAGGAAACATATCTTCCAGCTCCATGAACGGTACACATGGTACGTAAATTAGCAGACAAGCCAAAATCTTTATTAAATTTTAATAATAAATATAGGGTTAAACCAATAACAATACCACCCATCCACCAAGGCCAAGGCTGGCTAATAAAATCTTGTATTTGTACTACAGATTCATTCATAATTTATCAATTTATTAGCAAAATTAACGCTTAAGATATAACTAAAATATGATAATTGTCAATTAAAATTTTCCCTTTAAGAGAATAGGAAACTCCAAAATCCCTTGTTATTAATTGTATTTATTAAGTAATAAATTTCAATTTAATTTTAAATTGTAGCTTATAAGCTACTCTTTTTTTATATTTGGTTAAATGAAATTTTATATCCTCATTATTTTTTTGATAACTTTTATGTTTTGTAATTCACAAAACATAAAAAAAGATAGTATTCAGAATTTATTAAGTACTACTACTGATCAAAAAAAGGAAGCCTTACTTTATACTCAACTAGCCAAATTATACGAACATTCTAAATCAGATACTGCTGTTTATTACGCCAAAAGGGGTTATAAACTTTCTATACAAATAGGTTTTGATCTTGGAATAGCTGAAAATTCAGCAGCATTAGGAGATGTTTTTGTAATTAAAGATCAACTAGATAAAGCAAAAACTAATTATACTATTGCTGCCGATTTGTTTTTAAAAGAAGAAAAGCTTTTTGATTATACTCAAATATCCATGATTATTGGTAATATAAATTTAGCTCAAAATAATTATATAGAGGCATTAAAATTATATCAAAAATGTTTGGACATTTCAAAGGAAAATGACTTTAATCAATTAGCTCCTCACTTGTATAATAATTTAGGAGAGCTTTACCTTGATATTGAAGACTATGATGATGCACAAAAATATTTTGATATTGCTTTTAAATTATTTAATGATCAAAATGATGAATATAATGCTGCGCTATCCTTGTCTAATATTTGTGAAATACAAAATAAGTTTGGCGATGAAGAAAATGCAATTAAAGGGTATTTAGATTGTATTAAAGGTTTTTTATTAAATGATAATTGGGAAGATATTGCCCATACCTATAATTCTATTGCAGAAATTTATTTAAAAAAACAAGAGATTAATAAGGCTCAAAAATATATCATCCTAGCACTAAATACATTAGAAAATGAAAGCGGAACCTATAGTGGCCCCTCTTCGTATTATAAATCTAGAATTTTTACAACCGCTTCTAATATAATGTTTGGTGCTAACAAGTTTGATGAATCTATAAAATACGCACATAAATCAATTAAACTATCCTACGCTAATTCCTACAAGAAATATATATATGAGAATGCAAAAATATTAAGCAAGATTTATGATGAAAGAAATCAAATAGATTCTGCATTAGTTTATACTAAAATATTTATAAAATATCACGAAGAATATCAGCTTGAACATGACGTAAAACATATTACTCAACTTAAAATGCAGTATAAGTTTGATGAAATTCTTAAAAAGAAAGAATTAGAGGATATTAAAAAAGAGGAAGCTAATAAAAGAAGAGAATTAATTTATTTAGGAATTTCAATTTTTACTATTCTAGCTATTATCATTTTAATTCTACTCTATAGTAATCAAAAATCAAAAACAGCAAAAATATTATTAAAGAAAGAAAATCTTGAATTAGAAAAAGAAAAATTAAATCAAGATATTGAATACAAGAAGAAAGAGTTAGCTTCAAATATGATGTATTTAATTGAGAAAAATGAATTTATTACCACCATCGCACATAAATTGATTGAATTGAAACCTTCTGTCAAAAAAGACAATCGTGATATTATTCAACATTTAATAATAGAGTTAAAACAAAATTCATCTTCTAAAATTTGGGATGAATTTGAATTAAGGTTTAAAGAAGTCCATTCAGGATTTTACGATACACTACATCAGAGGTTTCCAGATTTAACTCCAAATGAAATCAAAATTTGTGCTTTTTTACGATTAAATATGTCAACTAAAGAAATATCTTCTATTACTTATCAGTCTGTGAAGAGTATAAATATGGCTCGATTCCGTTTACGAAAAAAAATGAATATCGATAGAGAAGAGAATTTAATCGCTTTAATATCACAATTATAGAAGAAATATCTTTTATTTCTTTCTAATCCACCCTATTTACATCTTTTTATTTATTCTTTTAATAAGCTGTGTTACAGATTATTACAACCCCTTGTAGTATAATTATTCCACTGTTTTATAAAATGTAGAGTTTTTGTGTCCTCCTTTTAACTAGTTCCATTCTAGTCGCCAGATATATTTGCTTCAATTAATTTATAGATCTAAAAAATTATAATCCTTTTGATGATAAAATATAAACATGGCAAAATCAAAAAATAAAAAAGCAGATAAACAAGATATTGAAATTGAACTTGAAAATTTAATTGAACAAAATAAAAATCTTGCTACTGGAATGAAAAAAATTATTAACTCAATTAATAATAATAAATCAATAAATAAAAACTCAAAATTATGAAAAAACTTTATTTTATATTAGTATTTCTGTTTTCAACTATGCAAATATTTGGACAGACAAATGACGTTTTCTTTTTCTTGACAGAAGCTGGAGGCCCTCCAATTACAATGAGTGGAGCAACCATAACACTAACTGATGGTGGTACTTATAATCAATCCATTATTTCAGGAAATCCTGTTGGTGATGTTTTTACAGCCGTACCTTATGGTTCTTATACTTATAGCATTACTAAAGATTGTTATATAACAACTTTAGGAGCTGTAACAGTTGATTTAAATGGCGGTACGGGAATATCTGTATTTGAATCAATAGAAGCAGAAACAACCAACAGTGTATTTTTCTTTGTAGGATCTCCTATGACTTTATCAGGAGTAACGGTAAATCTTACAGGGCCAAACGGATATAATGAAACTATTGTAACAGGTAATCCAATTGGGGATGTATTTGAAAATGTTCCTTATGGAGATTATTCATATACATTGACTAAAGATTGTTATATCACATCCACTGGTTCTGTTACCTCAGAATGTATTGGTGGCGGACAAGGTGTTGCAGTATTCGATACACCTGCAGAAGAAGTAGACAACAGTGTATTTTTCTTTGTAGGATCTCCTATGACTTTACCAGGAGTAACGGTAAATCTTACAGGGCCAAACGGATATAATGAAAC
>CAJXYJ010000174.1 GCA_913063255.1 uncultured Flavobacteriales bacterium
TCTTCTAAAACAACAAAGTTGTCATGATTTTCAATTTTCATTTTTATTAATTTTTGAAGCTAGTAAATACATTACCGCCATACGAATTGCAACACCATTTTGAACTTGATCTAATATAATTGCCTGATTACTATCTGCAACATCACTTGTAATTTCAACACCTCGGTTTATAGGACCAGGATGCATAACAACAATCTCTTTATCTAATGAATCTAACATCGCCTTGTTAAGTCCAAATTGCTGTGTATATTCTCTTGTAGTTGGAAAATAATTTATATCCATTCGTTCATTCTGAACCCGTAGCATATTAGCAACATCACACCATTGCAATGCTTTATTTAGGTCTGTTTCTATACCTACACCTAAACTTCCTATAAATTTTGGCAATAGAGTTTTAGGCCCACAGACTTTTACATTAGCTCCTAGTTTTTGAAGTGCAAATATATTGGATAGCGCCACTCTTGAATGAAGTATATCACCAACAATTACCACGTTTTTTCCTGCAACATCGCCTAATCTTTCTCTTATAGAATAACAATCTAAAAGCGCTTGAGTTGGATGTTCGTGAGCTCCATCTCCAGCATTTACAATACTAGCGTTTATATGTTTCGATAAAAACACACCTGCTCCAGGGTTTGGATGTCTCATCACTACCATATCCACTTTCATAGATAAGATATTGTTTACTGTATCAATAAGTGTTTCTCCTTTTTTTACTGAAGAGGAAGATGCAGAAAAATTAATCACATCTGCAGATAATCGTTTTTCAGCTAGTTCAAAAGAAAGTCTTGTTCTGGTACTATTTTCGAAAAATAAATTAGCGATAGTAATATCACGCAAAGAAGGGACTTTTTTTATAGATCTATTAATTACTTCTTTAAAATGATCTGCGGTTTCGAAGATTAGATGAATATCGGCTTCGGTTATATATTTGATTCCCAATAAGTGTTTTACACTTAATTCACTCATATTAATTATTTATTAAATAAACTACGTCTTTTCCATCATTCTCTTTCCAACAAACTTTCACTTTTTCATTATTAATTGAATCCACTTGCCTTCCCCTATAGTCTGGCTGTATTGGTAAATGCCTGCTAAAACGTCTATCTATAAAGGTTAATAATTCAATTTCTGATGGCCTGCCAAAAGATTGAATTGCTGTTAGGGCTGCACGAATACTTCTTCCGGTATAAAGAACATCATCTATTAAAATTACATTTTTATCTTCCACGATAAAATTAATTTTAGTCTTATTAGCTTCTAAAGTTTTATCACTTCTTCTAAAATCATCTCTATAAAAGGTAATATCTAAGTAGCCTAATTCAATATTCTTTACTTTATATTCAGTTTCTAGAAGGGTTTTAATACGTTCTGCAAAAAAAACACCACGTGGTTGTATACCTATTAAAACTGTATTGCTAAATGTATCGTGATTTTCAATTAATTGACAAGCCAATCTATGAAGAGCTATTTGCACTTCTTTTGCGTTGAGTAACACTTTTTGACTCATAGGAAATTCTAAACTATTGTTCAGGATACAAAAGTACTCCTTTTTTTTAATTTTTCAATTTATACCACAAAAAAAGCCTCTCTAAAAATAGAGAGGCTTTTGTACTTATAATAATTTGAACTTATTTCTTTCCGTCCATTTTATCTTTAAGAGCTTGAAGTGCATCGTTTGCATCACCAAGTGTTGGCTTGTTTTCTGCAGCTTGCGCGGCTTGCTTCTTAACAGCTTGCTTTACAATCTTAGCTTCTTCTTCTTTATGAATAGTCATATGTGAAGCAACTACTTTCTTAAATTCTTTATTGAATTCAATTACTTCTAATTCTGCTTCTTCACCTTTTTGAAGTTTTGTACCATCTTCTTTTTCCAAATGACGTGTTGGAATAAAAGCTGTAATGTCATCATTAAAATTAACAACAGCTCCTTTTTCAACAATATCAGAAATTGTTCCAGTATGCTTAGTACCTACTGCAAACTCATCTTGATATTTATCCCAAGGGTTTTCTGTTGTTTGCTTGTGGCCTAAACTTAGTTTACGTCCTTCCACATCTAATTCTAAAACAACAACTTCTAATTCATCACCAATATTGGTAAATTCACTTGGATGCTTAACTTTCTTAGTCCAAGATAAATCACTAATATATATAAGGCCATCAATTCCTTCTTCCATTTCAACAAATACACCGAAGTTAGTAAAGTTACGAACGATACCTTTATGCTTAGATGCAACAGGATATTTTTTAGTAATATCAGTCCATGGATCTGGAGTCATTTGTTTGATTCCAAGAGACATTTTACGTGTCTCACGATCTAATGTAAGTACAACTGCTTCTACTTCATCACCAACAGTAACAAAATCTTGAGCACTACGTAAATGTGTTGACCAAGACATTTCACTTACGTGAATAAGTCCTTCTACACCTTCAGTAATTTCAATAAAAGCACCGTAATCTGCAATAACTACTACTTTACCTTTAACTTTATCACCAACTTTTACATCTTCACCTAATGAATCCCAAGGATGCTTACTAAGTTGCTTAAGACCTAATTGGATACGAGATTTGTTTTCATCAAAATCAAGTATAACAACATTTAGTTTTTGATCTAATTCTACGATTTCGTTAGGATGGTTAATACGAGACCAAGAAAGGTCTGTAATATGCACCAATCCATCAACTCCACCTAAATCAACAAATACACCATAAGATGTGATGTTTTTAACAACACCTTCTAATACTTGTCCTTTTTCTAACTGACCAATAATTTCTTTTTTCTGTTCTTCAATATCCGCTTCGATAAGTGCTTTATGAGAAACAACAACGTTTTTGAATTCATGGTTAATTTTAACCACTTTAAATTCCATTGTTTTATCTACATACACATCGTAATCACGAATAGGCTTCACATCGATTTGTGAACCTGGTAAGAAAGCTTCAATACCAAATACATCTACAATCATACCTCCTTTGGTACGACATTTTACAAATCCGTTAACAATTGTTCCTTCGTCATGTGCCTTATTAACACGTTCCCAAGCTTTAATTGTTCTTGCTTTACGGTGAGAAAGAATTAATTGACCTGTTGCGTCTTCACGAACATCAATTAAAACCTCTACTTTATCCCCAACCTTAAGTCCTGGATTGTAACGAAATTCATTTAAAGAAATTACACCTTCAGATTTTGCGTTGATATCAATAATAGCATCACGATCTGTAACAAAAACTACTTCACCTTCAACCACTTCATCGTTAAGTGTGTCAACAAAGTTGTCTGCTACTAATTTTTCAAACTCTTCCAGTTTCCCGTCATCAATTGGATCAATACCTTCTTGGTAATTGTGCCAGTTAAAGTCATTTAAAAATGCTTCAGGATCTCTTTCTTTTAATGAAAGTTCTTTTTTTGATTCCTCTTTTGCAGGAGTTGCTTCCGTAGTTTCAGCTTTTGCTTCTACTTTTGTTTCTTCTTTTACAGGAGTTGCTTTTGTAGTTTCAGCTTTTGCTTCTACTACTGCTACATCTTGCACTTCTTCTTTTGTTTCTTTTTTAGCCATTGCTAATAATTTATTTTCAATATCTAATTAATTGAAAATAGGGTTTTTGTATTCTGTGTTTCTCAAGAAAACTATGCGGTTTTACACAGAAGAGTTTATTTAATTTTATCTTAATTCCTTTTAATTCTTGATTTACCGCTAAAAGGAGTGCAAAATTACTGCTTATTTATTGATTATCAAAAAGTTTATGCAAACAAAGTTCCCTAAAAAGACAATTAAATTTTATCCACCTAATGAATTCATGCTTAATTCAGGATAACTGTAACTACCATACTGACAATTGTCATATTATAAAAGTAGTCTATTATTATCTTTGCATAAACTACATAAAATGAAGCTACCCTACGCAGAACCCTATAAAACAAAGATGGTTGAATATATAAAACCATCCACAATTGAGCAACGAAAAGAATGGATTAAAGAAGCAGATTATAATTTATTTAACCTGACTTCTGATAAAGTTTTTATCGATCTTTTAACCGATTCTGGAACTGGAGCCATGAGTGATAATCAATGGGCAGAAATGATGAAAGGGGATGAAAGTTATGCTGGTTCTCAATCCTTTTTAAAATTAAGAGATACTGTAAAGAAAATTACAGGATTTAATTATTTTCTACCAACCCATCAAGGAAGGGCAGCTGAAAATGTGTTATTTTCAGTATTAGTTAAAGAAGGAAATATCATTCCAGGAAATTCACATTTCGATACCACTAAAGGACATATAGAATTTAGAAAAGCAACAACACTAGATTGCACCATAGATGAAGCTTTCGATACTACTGTTTACCATCCTTTTAAAGGAAATGTGAATATTGAAAAGCTAGAACATGCTTTAATAAGTGATACTGAAAATATAATTCCTTTTGTCATCATAACAATTACTTGCAACTCTGCAGGAGGACAACCTGTTTCTATTGAGAACATTAAGCAAGTATCTGAAGTTTGTAAAAAGTATAATAAACCTTTATATTTTGATGCTGCTCGTTTTGCTGAAAATGCATACTTCATAAAAATTAGAGAAGAAGAATATAAAAATCACACCATTAAAGAAATTGCAAAAGAAATGTTTTCCTATGCAGACGGAATGACAATGAGTGCGAAAAAAGATGGGCTTGTAAACATGGGAGGCTTTATTGCTTTAAATAATGAAGAAATATATAAAAAAGCAACCGTTTTCAATATCATGTACGAAGGTTTTATTACCTACGGGGGGCTAAATGGTAGAGATATGGGAGCTTTAGCTGTAGGGTTAGATGAAGCAACAGAATTTGATTATTTGGAAACAAGAGTAGAACAAGTTGCTTTTTTAGGAAAACAGTTAGTAGATTATGGTATTCCAGTACAACAACCTTTTGGTGGACATGCTATTTTTTTAGATGCTAATAAATTTGTTCCAACAATACCAAGAAG
>CAJXYJ010000175.1 GCA_913063255.1 uncultured Flavobacteriales bacterium
CCTAATGAAGCTAATTCTATAGCGGATGCTTTACCTATTCCTGCGGTACTTCCACAGATTAAAGCGTTTTTATTTTTAAAGTTGAGGTTCATGTTTTATTCTTTATTTTTTGAGTTTATTGAAGAATTGTAAGGTATAAAAGACTACCTATTATTCATCGTATTTAATACATATATTTTTTGGTTCTGTAAAGAATTTTAAAACTTCGAAACCTCCCTCACGACCAACACCACTATTTTTGACGCCTCCAAATGGGGTTCTTAAATCTCTGTTTAGCCAAGTGTTAACCCAAACGATACCAGCTTCAATTTGTTTTGAAATTCTCATGGTGCGATCTAGGTTGCTTGTCCAAACCGTTGCAGAAAGCCCATATTTTACACTATTTGCCATTTGTAAGACTTCTTCTTCGGTTTCAAAAGGCATAATAGTAACTATTGGCCCAAAAATTTCTTCTTGATTTACTCTACAGTCATTGTCATTAACTTCTATTACTGTAGGCTCTAAGTAATAACCATTTTCAGATCCTTTTACTGTAACTGTATTTCCTCCACATAATATTTTACTCCCTTCTTCTTTTGCAATGTCTATATAAGATCTTACTTTCTCTAGATGGGGTTTAGAAACTAAAGCTCCTATTGTTGTGTCTTCTTCAAAGGGATTGCCAACTTTTAATTCTTTTACTTTGGAAATAAAATCCTTTTTAAATTTTGAATAAATGGATTTTTCGACAAATATCCTACTTCCACAAAGGCAAATTTGTCCTTGATTGGCAAAGGAAGATTTTATAGTTATCGATAACATTTTATCATAATTGCAATCTGCAAAAATGAGGTTTGGATTTTTCCCACCTAATTCTAAGGATAGTTTTTTAAACATTGGAGCAGCAGTTCTTGCTATATGTTCTCCTGTTGCTGTTCCTCCTGTAAACGATATTGCTTTAATGTTTGGATGCGCTACAATGGCTTGTCCAGCGGAAGGACCTGTGCCATGTACAATGTTTAATACTCCTTTTGGTAAGCCAGCCTTTGTGCAAATATCTCCTAATAAATAGGCGGTCATTGGAGTGATTTCACTTGGTTTGGCAACTACGGTATTTCCTGAGGCTAGGGCAGGAGCAATTTTCCAAGTAAATAAATAAAGTGGAAGGTTCCAGGGAGAAATACATCCAACTACACCAATAGGTTGACGTAGAGTAAAATTCATTGTATTAAGACCTACACTTTCATGAGCTTCGCTTGCAAATTGGGTGATGGCATGAGCGAAAAAACGAAAGTTACTCGAAGCTCTAGGAATATCCACTGCTTTTGCAAGACTTAAAGGTTTCCCATTATCTAATGCTTCAGCTTTTGCTAAGGAATCTAGGTTTTCTTCTATTAGTGTAGCAATTTTTAATAGGATTTTACTCCTTTCCTCAATAGTTGTATTCGACCATGATGGAAAAGCATCTTTAGCAGCTTTATATGCATTCTCTACATCTTCTGATGAGGAATAGGCTATTTTAGAATAAACTTCTCCTTTAGACGGATTATAATTATCTAGCCAATCTCCTGAAAAAGGTTCGCAATAAGTTCCGTTGATATAGTTTAGTATTTTTTTCATGCTATGCCCGTGAAAACGGATATCTTTATGTAATTATTTTATTTTTGCTTACAGCTTACAGCTTACAGCTTACAGCTTACAGCTTACAGCTTACAGCTTACAGCTTTTTATATGCCATTACTTTAATTTCCACGACCAAATCTGGATGTGGTAATTGATGCACTGCAACTGTAGTTCTTGTTGGTCCATTCTCTTTATCAAAGAATTCCGCATAAGCTTCATTATAGCCTGCGAAATCATTCATATTCACTAAAAAGGTAGTTACATCTACAACATCTTTTAATGTAGCCCCTTTTTTAGCTAAGTTTTTTTCAATATTTCGAAGTACTGCTTGTGTTTGTTTTTTTGCATCCAATCGTTTCGTGCCCATATTGTCAACGATTTCAACACCTTCAATAGTGTTGTCTGATCTTCGAGAACTTGTTCCCGAAACAAAAATAAAGTCACCTACTCGTTTTACATGGGGATAAGCACCTCTTGGGGTAACTTTTCCTTCTTCGGATTTGTTCTTCATAAATTATAAGTTTTTTGCAACATCATCATCGTGTAAGATGTTTTTTGTTTCATTTAAGACTAATTCTAGTTTTTCATCTAAACTCATATCACTGGTAAGTTTATCGTCGTCCAAGAGATTTAAAATAGCTTTGTCTTGTGCTCTACCTCTTCGCATGGCAACAGAATAAGGGATGTTATCATTAAAAGTTACCAATGAATATTTGGAATTGTATCGCTCTGGATAATTTTCTTCAAAAGCGATTTCTAATTTTCTTTTTTCCTGAAATAAAGGGTTGGCAGTATGTTCTTTCATTTCATAGAAATTATCGATAGCGAGATCAGCAATAGCATCTGCATCTATTTTTCTTTCCTTTTGATATTCAGAAAAAATAGTTTTCCAATCTCCTTCATATTTTTCAATATATTTATCTAAAACTACAACATCTTCAAATGAAGCATTCATTCCTTGTCCATAAAAAGGAACAATAGCATGAGCTGCATCTCCCATTAGAAGCGTTTTATTAAAGACAGTCCAAGGATAACATTTAACAGTTCCTAATGCTCCAGTAGGATTTTCAAAAAACTCTTCTACGAGATTAGGCATTAAAGCTATTGCATCTGGATATTCTCTTTTAAAATATTCCATAACTTTTTCGGGACTGTTTAGTTTTTGAAAACTATCAGCACCAGTTTCATGTGATAAGAAAAGTGTTACTGTGAAACTACCATCTAAATTTGGTAATGCAATTAACATGTTTTCACCTCTAGGCCATATGTGTAAAGCTTTAGAGTCGGCTTTAAAACCTCCATTTTCCATTGCTGGAATTGTCAATTCTTTATAACTATGTGTTAGCCAGTCTATAGAAAAACTTAGTCGAATTTGTTTATCAATAAATATATTATTTCTAATTACACTTCCGGCACCATCTGTACCAAAAATATAATCTGCTGTATGTGAAGTCTTTTCTTTAGTATGGTAATCTGTAAAAGATGCAGTTGTATTCTTAAGATCAACAGATTCACAACTCTGATTAAAAATTAATTGAACATTCGGTAATTTTTCTGCTGCATCTAATAAAAGCATATTTAATCCAGGTCGAGAAATAGAGTTGATGTATTTTTCTTTCTTTCCACTATAAGGACTCATAAAGGTATTGCCTTGCGTATCATGAATCATTCTTCCTAACATAGGTAGGCAGAGCTTTTCCATTTCATTTTCTAAACCAACCATTCGCAATGCTCTTACTCCGCGATCTGAAAAAGCTAAGTTAATAGAGCGTCCAGCATCTTGTTCTACTTTTCGTAAATCGGGACGTTTTTCAACTAGTTTTACTTGATAACCTCTTTGTCCTAATCGCAATGCTAAGAGACTTCCGCAAAGACCTGCGCCAACAATTAATATATTTTCTTTTCGATTCATGTTTTCCTTTTGTCTGGTCGAGCGCAGTCGAGACCTAAATACTTTTTTAAAACTAATAACCTCTCGACTGCGCTCGAGGAGACATTTAGTTTAATACTTTTTTCAATTGTTGAATAAATTTATATACGTCCTCAAAACTATTGTAAAGTGGGGCAGGAGCTACCCTAATTACATCAGGCTCTCTCCAATCACTAATTACACCACTATTGGTTAATTGGGTATGTAAGTTTTTATCAGCACTTTTCACCTGAATAGACAATTGACAGCCTCTTTCTTCAGGATTATTTGGAGTAATAATATTTATTCTTTTATCGTTAAGTTCTTCAATTAAATACTCTAAATAACCAGTTAATTTTTTAGATTTTTTTAAAATGTTATCAAAACCTGCATCTTCAAAAATATCCAAAGAAGCCCTTATGGCTGCCATCGATAAAATTGCAGGATTGCTTAATTGCCATCCTTCAGCTCCAGATAATGCATCAAAATCGTGACGCATATTAAAGCGAGTTTCTTTGTTATGTCCCCACCATCCTGCAAAACGATTTAAATCTTGACTGTCTGCATGACGTTCATGAACAAAACAACCACCCAGACTCCCTGGACCACTATTTAAGTATTTATAAGTACACCATACTGCAAAGTCAGCTCCAACTTCGTGTAAATTTGGTTGTATATTTCCAACACCATGAGCTAAATCGAATCCCACTAAACAATTGTGTTTATGTCCTAATTCTGTTATTTTTTGTAGTGGAAATGATTGCCCCGAATAATAGTTAGTATTACCAATCATGAGTAAAGCAATTTCATCCCCTTGTTCCGACATGATTTTTTCTAAATCTTCGAACCGACATAATTCCTCACCTTCTCTGGGTTTCCATAATATTAAACCATCATTTGGGTCGAATCCGTGAAATTTAATCTGACTTTCCACAGCATATTTATCCGATGGAAATGCATCACTTTCTATAACGATTTTATATTTTGTTTTTGTAGGCTGATAAAAGGAAACCATCATAAAATGAAGATTAGCCGTAAGACTATTCATAATCACGACCTCATTTGGTTTTGCTCCCACAAGTTTTGCCATAGAATTAGTTAAAAACTCATGGTAAGGTAACCAAGGGTTTTTGGCATCGGTATGCCCCTCAACTCCAAATTTCGCCCAATCATTGAGCTCTTGTTGTAAATACTCTGAAGTTTTTTTTGGTTGTAAGCCCAATGAATTTCCACAGAGATAAATAAGTTCTTCTCCATCAGAATTGGTTGGGATAAGAAACTTTTCTCTATAGTTTTTTAATGCATCTTCCTGGTCTTGTTGTTGAGCGTAATTTAGATTGTTTTCAAACATTCAAATTGTTTATTTTAGCTTCAAACAAAAATAGGAATTATAATTTGT
>CAJXYJ010000176.1 GCA_913063255.1 uncultured Flavobacteriales bacterium
ATTCCAGTACAACAACCTTTTGGTGGACATGCTATTTTTTTAGATGCTAATAAATTTGTTCCAACAATACCAAGAAGTGAATATAGGGCGCAAGCTTTAGCAATTGAACTTTATATTGTTGGTGGAATTAGAAGTGTAGAAATTGGAACTATTTTAGCAGATAGAGATCCTTTTACCCATAAAAACAGATATCCAGAATTAGAATTAGTAAGACTTGCTATTCCTCGTCGAACCTATTCCTTAAATCATATGCGATATATAGCAGCGGTGTTAAAAAACATATACGACTCTAAAGACCTAGCGAAAAGAGGCTATAAAATTGTGGATGAAGCACCTATAATGAGGCACTTTACAGTTAAGTTAGAAAAACTAAAAAGTTAAATTTTAAAGAATACGCAATCCGTTTTTCGAATTACTTTCTGGGCTAATTAACGATACTTCTTTATTATTTACAGCTCCTAACACAAGACATTCACTCATGAAGTTAGCAATCTGTTTTTCAGGAAAATTAACTACAGCAACCACCTGTTTGCCTAGTAACTCTTCCTTATTATAAAGAATTGTGATTTGTGCAGATGTCTTTTTAATCCCTATTTTTTCTCCAAAATCAATAGTTAGTTGATACGACGGATTTATTGCTTTCGGGAAATCGTTAACTTCTATAACAGTTCCCACTCGCATATCTACTTTTTCAAAATCATTCCAGGAAAGTGAATTCATATTAATTTATTTATACTAAGGTTTAAATATAATTATATTGTAACTTTAAATAAGATTTATTAAAAAATAAATAGCTAGAACGTCAAATAGTATTAAAAAAATTAAAATGTCATTAACACCTTCAAACATGATGCCTTTAGGAACAAAAGCTCCATATTTCAATCTAATAGATACTATTAGTTCGGAAATGGTTTCTTTGGATTCTATTAGCGGAAAAAAAGGAACTGTTGTTATGTTTATTTGCAATCATTGTCCCTTTGTAAAACATGTAAATGAAGAGATTGTTAGAGTTTCTAATGATTATCGAATTAATGGCTTTGGTTTTGTCGCAATAAGTAGTAATGATATTATTAATTACCCTGAAGATTCACCAGAGAAAATGTTACTTACTGCTGAAAAAAACGACTATACTTTCCCCTATTTATATGATGAAACTCAAGAAATTGCAAAAGCTTATGATGCCGCTTGCACTCCTGATTTCTATTTATTTGATTCGGAATTAAAACTTATATATCGAGGACAGTTAGATAATTCTCGTCCTGGAAATATGATACAAGTAAATGGAAGAGATTTGAGGGAAGCATTAGACAGTGTCTTGATTAATAGTCCACAAAGAAAAGAACAAAAACCAAGTGTGGGATGCAATATAAAGTGGAAAAAATAAAAAAGCAGTCAATATAAATTGACTGCTTTTTAAACTGAATTTATATAATATTATTTAATTTCCATTAATTCAACATCAAATACCAATGTAGCATTTGGTGGAATTACTCCTCCTGCTCCTGCTTCTCCATAGGCTAAATTTGATGGGATTACAAATCGGGCTTTGTCTCCTTTATTCAACATCAAAATTCCTTCATCCCAACCTGGAATTACATTCCCCATTCCAACTGGAAATTCTATTGGTGCACCTCTTTTATAAGAATCGTCAAAAACTCCTCCGTCTGAAAACATTCCTTTATAATGTACAGCAACTGTTTGTCCTTTTTCAGGTTTCACACCATCTCCTTTTTGAATTACTTTATAACGAAGACCACTATCGGTTTCATCAAAACCTTCAGAAAGTTCACCCATTAATTCATCTTGTTGTTGTTTAGAAGCAGTTTCACGTTCTGCTTTTGCACCTGTAAATTTTCGAAATGTTTCTACTGCATTCCATTTCTCAGCCTCATCTCCTACACGAACAATAGCAACTTCAATCATTGAATCCCCTTGTTCAACAGCATTAACCACATCCATTCCTTCAACTACGTTTCCAAAAACTGAATGTTTATTATCTAACCATGGAGTTTCTATATGAGTTATAAAAAACTGACTTCCATTTGAACCAGGGCCAGAATTTGCCATAGATAACACACCTGGGGCATTATGACTTAACTCAGGATGAAATTCATCATCAAAATTATAACCAGGACCACCAACTCCAGTACCAAGTGGGTCTCCACCTTGTATCATAAAATCTGGTATTACTCTATGAAATTTTAAACCGTTATAATAAGGAGTACCTTGAGGAATTGCTTCATTTTCGAGAGTTCCTTCAGCTAGTGCTACAAAGTTCCCTACTGTTCCAGGAGTTTTTTTGTAAGTTAGATTAATAAGGATTTCTCCTTTTTCTGTAGTAATTTTTGCGTAAATACCGTCTTGCATTATTTCTTTATTTAAATAAAAACCTATCTTTTTAATAAGCAGGCGCAAAGGTACATATTCAATAAATTAATTCAAATAAATTTTATAAAGTATTAACAGAGAAGAAAAATAATTAATTGGCAACCTCACTAAAAAACTTTAAACGATATAAACGCAACTCCTCTTCTTCATAATCCCCATCAAACTCTTCCATAGCAGTTTCAATATCATCTGTATCTGCGTCTTCTAAAAAATAATCATGGATTTCATCTTGTTGGTCTTCATCTAAAATTTCATCCAAAGCATAGTTAATATTAAGTTTTGTCCCACTATTTACAATTGCCTCCATTTCTTTAATAAGGTCATTCATATCCATTTTCTTTGCATCAGCTATATCAGATAGGGGCAGTTTTTTATCAACATTAGTGATTATATATAGCTTTAATGCGCTATTACTTCCTGTAGATTTAACGATAAAATCGTCAGGTCGCATAACTTCATTTTCTTCAACATATTTTGCAATAAGAGCAACAAACGAAGCTCCATATTTTTTTGCTTTTCCTTCACCTACTCCATGTACATTCGCCATTTCAGGAAGTGTTAATGGATATTTAAGAGACATATCTTCTAAAGAAGGGTCTTGAAATATTACAAATGGTGGTAAACTCAACTTGTCTGCTACTTTTTTTCTTTCGTTTTTAAGAAGCTTAAATAATTTTTCATCTGCTGCTTGTCCTCCTTTTTGATTAACAATAATATTATCGTCATTAGCTTCTTTAAAAGAATGGTCCTCAGTCATCATAAATGAATGTGGGGTGTCCAAAAATTCTTTCCCTTTTTCAGTAAGCTTTATCAATCCATAAGTCTCAATGTCTTTTCGAAGAAATCCTGCAACTAATAGTTGACGGATTAAAGCCATCCAATAGGGGCCTTCTTGTTCTTTCCCAGATCCAAAGAAATTTTGATTTTCTGTTCTATGAGATTTTATAAGTGCATTAGAATGCCCTATTAATACATTTACAACTTCTTTACTTTTATAAATTTGATTTGTTTTACTTACAACATTTAAAATTTTAATTGCGTCATTTTGTGCTTCATGTTTCTTTTTCGGAAAACGCATATTATCATCCAAATCCCCTCCTTCACCAGTTTCATTGTCATATTCTTCTCCAAAATAATGAAGAATAAACTTTCTTCTAGACATGGATGTTTCAGAATATGCTACTACTTCTTGCAATAATGCGTGGCCGATTTCTTGTTCTGCCACTGGCTTACCGCTCATAAACTTTTCTAGTTTCTCAATATCTTTATAAGAATAAAAAGCCAAGCAAATACCTTCTCCTCCATCTCTACCCGCTCTACCGGTTTCTTGATAGTAACTTTCAATACTCTTAGGAATATCATTATGAATAACAAAACGAACATCGGGTTTGTCTATTCCCATTCCAAAAGCGATGGTAGCAACTACTATATCAATATCTTCCATAAGAAACATATCCTGATGTCTCACTCTTGTTTTAGAGTCTAGACCAGCATGATATGGTACGGCTTTTAAGCCATTAACTTGAAGCGCTTGTGCCAACTCTTCTACCCTCTTTCTACTTAAACAATATATTATTCCACTTTTACCCTCGTGTTCTTTAACAAATCGTATGATGTCTTTATCTATATCTTTTGTTTTAGGGCGTATTTCGTAATAAAGGTTTGGTCTGTTAAAAGATGCTTTAAAAGTATTGGCATCTTGAATGCCTAAATTCTTTAAAATATCTTCTTGTACTTTTGGAGTTGCAGTTGCTGTTAATCCAATAATTGAAATACTATCATCAATTCGCTCGATGATTTTTTTGAGATTTCTATATTCTGGACGAAAGTCATGCCCCCATTCACTAATACAATGTGCTTCATCTATAGCTACAAACGATATTTTAACCGATTGTAAAAACTCAACATTTTCATCTTTAGTTAAGGATTCTGGAGCAACATAAAGTAATTTTGTTATTCCGCTAACAATATCACTTTTTACTTGTTTAACTTCCGTTTTATTAAGGGAGGAGTTAAGTACATGAGCTACACCTTCTTCAGAAGAAAGTGCTCTAAGTGCATCCACTTGGTTCTTCATTAATGCAATTAAAGGTGAAACAACTATCGCTGTACCTTCATTCATAAATGCGGGAAGTTGAAAACAAAGAGATTTTCCTCCACCTGTTGGCATTATAACAAAAGTGTCTTTTTTATCGAGAACACTTTTAACTACTTCCTCCTGAAGCCCCTTGAATTTTGTAAATCCAAAAAACTTTTTTAACGCTTTGTAAATTTCTAATTCTGTCAATCTATTAAAGTGGAATTATGATTTTTTCTGTTATTAAAATAAAATATTGTTTTAACTAACTAACAATTGTAATTTTGCAACCTTTACAAGAAATAGGTATCTTATAATGAAGATGCAATTTATATTTTTTTGCATTCTAAATATACTAATTTCTGACATAGTAACAAATATAAAAAAGACTAATCAT
>CAJXYJ010000177.1 GCA_913063255.1 uncultured Flavobacteriales bacterium
ACCCCACAAATTTTTGGGAGTGCAAAAATACAAAATGAAAACCCTCAATACAAGTAATTTAAGAATTGATTAAGACTGCTTGTTTTCTTCTTTAATAAGAGAATGTAAAACCGATTGAAGAACAGAAAGTAACAAACTAAATAATAAAGCCCACCAAATTGTATCTACTGTAAAGCCGCCAAGGAAATTGGCTGCCAATAAAATCATACAAGCATTAATAATTAGTAAAAACAAGCCTAAGGTTATTATAGTCACCGGTAGTGTTAAGAGGATTAATACTGGGCGAACAAAATTGTTTAATATCCCAATAACCAATGCTACCCAAATCGCATAACTGTAACTTGCTACCGAAACACCAGGTAATATTTCTGCCAACACTAATACCGCTACCGCGGTTAATAATAATTTTAAAATAAATTTCATGGATATAATTTTTATAAAGATATAAAATTTAACACTTCCGTATAAAAATCTTTTGGGTTTTCGGCATGCAACCAATGTCCAGCATTTGATATTGTCTTTATAGTGGACTTAGGAAAGTGGTTTTTTATTAAATACTCATCTACAGATTCGATATAATGAGAATTAGCGCCTCCTAAAAACAAAGTGTCGCCATTATACATTGCCTCATCATTTAATGCTTTTCCAACTTCTTCAATGTTTTCAACTAATACGGGAAGGTTGATCCGAAGCGCAAGTTCGCCAGGATTTTTCCAATACAGGTTTTTAGCTAAAAACTGTCGAATTCCTATATTTTGGATATATCTAGAAAGTACTTCATCTGCCTCTTTTCTTGTTTTTACAATTGAAAAATCAAGTGCTAACAATGCTTTTAAAATATCCTGATGATGCAATGGATAGGATTTAGGTCCGATATCTGCTACAATTAATTTAGCTACCATTTCTGGGTATTTTACGGAAAAATTCATTGCCGTTTTTCCGCCCATGGAATGTCCTAATAAAACAAAGTCATCTAAGTTATTATGGTCACAATATTCTTTTAAGTCTTCCACCATAACATCGTAATTAAAATTATGATGATGAAAACTTTTTCCGTGATTGCGCTGATCTACTAAATGCACCTGATAGCCTTCTTCAGAAAAGCGTTTCCCCAAAGACTTCCAATTATCTCCCATACCCAAAAATCCATGTAGAATGATAAATGGTTTTCCATCACCAATAATATTTGAGTGTAATAGCATTATTTCAATTTTTGTAAATAGCTTTTAATCACGTTTTCCATACCCAAATAAAGAGATTCACAAATAAGGGCATGCCCTATGGAGACTTCTAATAAATTCGGAATATTTTCATTAAAAAATTGAATGTTATCTAAAGACAAATCATGTCCTGCATTGATGCCAAGCCCTAATTCATTTGCCAATACTGCACATTGTGTATATGGCACTATTGATTTTTTATTTCCTAAAGCATATTGTTCTGCAAATTCTTCGGTATACAATTCAATACGATCAGTTCCTGTATTTGCAGCGCCTTCAATCATTGCTAAATTAGGGTCTACAAATATGGATGTTCGAATATCTTGATTCTTACATTCTGAAATAATTTCAGATAAAAAACCTTTATGAGTAACCGTATCCCAACCTGCATTAGAAGTAATTGCATCTATAGAATCTGGCACTAAGGTTACTTGAGTTGGTTTAATTTTGAAAACCATTTTTAAAAAGGATTCGATTGGGTTTCCTTCAATATTGTATTCCGTAGTTATTATTGGTTGAATTTCATAGGCATCTTGATACCGAATATGTCTTTCGTCTGGACGAGGATGTATAGTAACTCCTTCTGCACCAAACTTCTGCACATCGATTGCCGCCTGTAATACACTTGGCGAATTGCCACCTCTAGCATTACGCAGGGTTGCAATTTTATTAATATTGACACTTAGTTTTGTCATCATTTAAATTTTGATTTTCAAAAATACAATTTGAACTATGGTTTTACATATATATTTTAAGTAATTTGCAAAAAATAAGCATTGTGAACACGCAACAATACATAATTAATGATATTGAACCTTTTAATGTTACCACAAACATTTTAGAGGTGCAAAATGTATTTAATCAGCTTACCTATTCTCATATTCCTGTAATTAAAGAAGGGGTGTATCAAGGATGTATTTCTGAAAATGACGCACATTGTTTTGATGGCACCAAACAAATAAATGACCATGTATATTCCTTAGAGCCTTTTTTTGTTAGAGACAATACTAATTGGTTGGATATTTTGGAAGCTTTTGCTTTACACAACAGCAATATCATGCCAGTACTTAGTCTCGACAATAAATACCTTGGATATTACGAACTTACCGACATCATGTATCTTTTTAACAATACTCCTTTTCTTAATGAGGCCGGAGGAATTATTGTTGTAGAAAAAGGACCTAAAGAATATTCATTTAGTGAAATATGCCAAATTGTAGAATCTAATGACGCAAAAATACTAGGTGCTTTTATCTCTAAAATGAATAATGAAACAGCACAGGTAACTATTAAAATAGGACATACAGGGATGAATTCCATTGTCCAAACTTTTAGAAGATATGGTTATATTGTAGTTTCTAGTCATGATGAAGATAAATTTTTGGAAGATTTAAAAGATCGATCAAACTATTTGGATAAATATCTCAATATTTAAAAATGAAAATAGGCATATACGGACAATTTTATCATGAAGACTCTGAAACTTATATTCAGTATATTTTAAATGCATTGCAAAATAAAAATGTAGAAATTGTTGTTGAAGAAAAATTCTTAAAAACCATCAATAAACATAAAGATATTTCTAAAAATTTTTTAGGCGTTTCTACCTTTACAAGTATAGATTCTAGTTATGATTTCTTTTTAAGTATTGGCGGAGATGGCACTTTGCTTAAGTCTGTTACCTATGTAAGGGATTTGGGGATTCCTATTATTGGAATAAATACTGGAAGATTAGGATTTTTAGCAACGATACAGAAAGAAAAAATAACCGAAAGTTTACATCAAATTCTTAATGGAGAATACAGAGTTTCGGAAAGGAGTTTGTTAACGATCACAACAGACCCTGTTAATGAGAAGATTAACTCTCTTAATTTTGCTCTAAATGAAATAGCAATCAACAGAAAGAATACCACTTCTATGATTAAGGTTGAAACACTAATCAATGATAAACATCTTACTTCCTATTGGTCAGATGGACTTATTGTTTCTACTCCAACAGGATCTACAGGATATTCATTAAGTTGTGGAGGACCAATTATAGATCCTAGAACAAACAGTATTGTGTTAACTCCTATAGCTCCTCATAATTTAACTGCTCGTCCTTTGGTTATTCCAGACAGTTGCACTATCACTCTAAAAGTATCCGGAAGAGAAAAGTCCTATTTAACTTCTTTAGATTCAAGAATTGCAACCTTAAAAGACAAGACAATAATTACGATAAAAAAAGCTTCTTTTTGCATTAAATTAGTTCAATTAAAAGAAGATAGTTTTATAAAAACACTTCGCGAAAAGCTACTTTGGGGAGAAGATAAACGTAATTAAAATACTACACTACAATAAATACTTCCAAATATTGTTAATCAACAGAGACTATTTAACTTATAGTTCTTAGATGCAAAGTTTATTATTATATTTGCAAACTTTTACCCGTATGAAGTTATATACCAGCACATTTTTAATACTATTACTATCGCTATCTGCATTTTCTCAAACATATGAGATTGGTGGTTTTCTTGGGGGCGCAAATTATATAGGAGATGTTGGGAAAACCACTTATATCGCACCCAATACACCTACTTTTGGAGCAATATTTAAATGGAATAGAACTGCAAGACATTCTTTTAGAGGATCCATACTTTTTGCTCAAATTGAAGGAGACGATAACGACTCTAAAGAAAGCAGACGAAAAGAAAGAGGATATTCTTTTAAAAATAATATTACAGAAATCTCAGCTGGTATTGAATACACCTTCTGGGAATTTAACATGTATAGTGGCAGACCTGCCCATACTCCTTATATGTATACGGGACTTACCTATTTTTGGTATCAAGCATTATACAAGTCCTCTGAAAATATAATTAAAGATTATGATGGTGCTTCGGCAATTGCCATCCCTATGACATTGGGTTACAAAGCTACTCTAGGTACAAAATTTATTATAGCTGCCGAAATTGGAGCAAGGTATACATTTACCGATGACCTTGATGGCAGTAACCCCGTAAACGGATTAGAGGATAATGAAAGTTTAAAGTTCGGAAATGTTAATAATAATGATTGGTATGTTTTTACAGGTATTACTTTAACCTATACCTTTGGAAGAAAACCTTGTTATTGTAATTTTTAACAGCCCATGTCCTTAATAGACCAAATAGATAAATCTAATCTTCCTAACCATATAGCCATAATTATGGATGGCAATGGCCGATGGGCAAAGAAAAAAGGTTTACTTAGAAATCTTGGTCATAAAAGTGGTGCAAAGACTGTAAAACAAGTAGTTGAAACTTGTGCCGAAATTAATATAGAGTACTTAACACTTTACGCTTTTTCTACTGAAAATTGGAATAGACCCAAATTAGAAATTGAATTGTTGATGAAACTTTTAATTTCTTCTCTAAAAAAAGAACTAAAAACACTTCAGAAAAACAATATTAAACTACACGCTATTGGGAATCTTGATTTGCTGCCAAAATCAGCACATAAAGAACTTATGGATGTTATTGAGAAAACAAAAAACAACAATAGACTTACCCTAACACTTGCACTAAGCTATGGTTCTAGGGAAGAATTAATAAAAACTATAAAAGAGATTAGTCTTAAAGTTAAAAATAACCTAATTTCGCCCGA
>CAJXYJ010000178.1 GCA_913063255.1 uncultured Flavobacteriales bacterium
CCTCCTACTAGTGAAAAGGTTCCGTTTTTAGTTGCTTCCGCAATAGCATTTCCTAAATAAATAGTTCCTTTAGCAAATGTGGAAAGTTCAAAAACTCCAACAGGACCGTTCCATAATATGGTTTTCGATTCCAATATTACCTTAGAAAATAAGACATTGGTTAGGGGGCCAACATCTAAACCCATCCAACCTTCAGAAATATGAAAAATGTCTTCTATTCTGGTTTCGGCATCGTTTGAAAAATCTGCTGCAGTAATCACATCTACTGGCAAATGAACTTTCACATTTTTTTCTGTTGCTTTTTTAAGTATGGTAAGCGCTAAGTCTTGTTGGTCCTCTTCCACTAAAGAGTTACCTATATTTCCTCCTTGTGCTTTTATAAAGGTAAAAGCCATTCCACCGCCAATAATAAGGTGATCCACCTTATCTAAAATATTTTCAATAATCGTGATTTTTGAAGATACTTTTGCACCACCAATAATTGCGGTTACTGGTTTTTCACTATTGCTAAGCACCTTGTTTAGGTTTTCAATTTCTGAGGCTAATAGCAAACCAAAGCATTTGTTTTCAGGGAAAAATTGAGCAATAACAGAGGTGGATGCATGGGCTCTATGTGCGGTTCCAAATGCATCATTAATATAAACATCTCCTAATTTAGAAAGTTGTTTCGCAAAGTCTATATCTCCGGTTTTTTCCTCATCATGATAACGTAAGTTTTCTAATAAAAGTAACTCACCTGATCTTAAATTATCAACCACATCTCTTGCTTCTTTTCCAATACAATCAGAAACAAACTTAACATCAACCCCTACTACTTGTTCTATAGCGGTGATAATATGTTTTAGTGAAAACTGGTCTTCTCGGTTTTTAGGTCTTCCTAAATGGGACATTAAAACACAAGACCCTCCATCTTCTAAAACTTTAATAATGGTTGCTTTAGCGGCTAGTATTCTGGTGTTATCGGTTACGTTTAAAGTATCGTCTAAAGGAACATTAAAATCAACACGGATTAATGCTTTTTTATTTTTGAAGTTAAAATCGTTTACAGTTTTCATTTGCTATATTTTCGGGGCAAATATACGGATAACAAGGTTTCATTTCTGTGTAATTTAACGTAATATTGTTTATGAATTTTTCAGAAGTTATTGGCCAAAAACACCTAAAATCTCACTTGTTAAAAACAATTGAAAATGGGCGTATTCCTCACTCTCAACTTTTTATTGGAAAAGCAGGTAGTGGTATTCTAGCTGTTGCTTTAAGTTATGCTAAAGAAATTTTATGCCATAGCTATACTAAGGACAGTGAGGGATATGTACAATGTGCTCACAAAGTTGCAAAGCTTGGTCACCCTGATCTTCATTTTGTAATGCCAGTTAATACAAATGATAAGATTAAAAAAAATCCTGTTTCATCACACTTTTCTTCAGAATGGCGGGAGTTTGTTTTAAATAATCCTTATGCTTCTTTATACGACTGGTATCAATTTCTAGGAATTGAAAACAAGCAAGGAAACATAAGCAAACATGAAGCTCAGGATATTTCAAAAAAATTAGCATTAAAAGCTTATGAAGGAGGTTATAAAGTAATGATAATTTGGATGGCCGATAAAATGAATACGGAATGTTCTAATAAAATATTGAAATTAGTAGAAGAGCCACCTGCTAAAACGGTACTTTTATTACTTACAGAAAATGAAGAGAATGTTTTAGGAACCATTCAATCTCGTTGCCAGAAGTTACATTTTCCATTATTATCTGAAGAAGATATATCCTTACAACTAATTAATAATCACAATATTACAAAATATATAGCTAAAAATATTAGTCATCAAGCAAATGGTGATTTTAACAAAGCACTTCATTTAATATCCAATAACCAAGAAGACCTCGAATTTGAGAAATGGTTTGTTATCTGGGTTCGAACTGCTTTTAGAGCAAGAGGGAACAAAGCTGCAATTAATGATTTGCTAAGCTGGAGCGAAACCTTGGCTAAAGAAGGTAGAGAAACACAAAAAAAGTTTTTGGCTTTTTGCTTAAGTTTATTTAGACAAGCATTGCTTAAAAACTATAAAGCAGATTCTTTAATATATTTTGAAAGTAAAGATTTTAAATTCTCTATAGAAAAGTTTGCTCCTTTTGTACATCAAAATAATATTTTCGGAATTATGAAAGCTTTGGAAGATGCCGAATATCATGTGGAACGAAACGGGAATGCCAAAATTATATTTACAGACCTGTCAATTCAATTAACTCGACTAATTCATAAAAAAGAGCTTGCATAAGTAATTTCTATATTATAAATTATTATTATCTATTTTTCTTATAAATTAGTCTTGTGAAATTAAGCCTTTAAGCAGCTTTCCTGAAAACAGCAACAAATCCTCTGTTTTTCTTATAAAGTATAGTTAAATGGTGTTGAAAACGGCTATTTGTCTTTTTTAAAACAATATATCAACGAAGAATACTCTTTTGTTTTCCAAGCAGCAATATTAGATCGTAATCCTATAAAAAATGCTTTGATTAAGTTTTGCTTTCCTGTTTTATTTTTTTCAGAAAGTAAACTCACATAATAGGAATCAAAAATCATTGGCTTTGTTTTGAAAAGAGTCAGGTCGCTTGAAAATATTTTAGTCATGGATTTTCTTGAAAAATGCCAAAGGTGTCTAGGGACATCAAATGCTGCCCAATAGTTTTTATAATACCTAGCATCATAAGATTTAAAATTAGGAACTGCAATAATTAATATTCCGGCTGGTTTTAATAATTTTTCAATTTTATAAATAGTTTCTTCCAAATTAGGTAGGTGCTCTAGTACATGCCAAAGGGTAATGACCTCAAATGTTTTTCCAGTAAAGTCATCTATATTACTTTCTAAACCTATTCCTTTTTTAGCTGCTAATTCTCTAGCTCCTTTATTGGGTTCCACGCCATTTATTTTCCAACCACTTTGCTTGGCATGTTTTAAAAAATCTCCAGTACCAGCACCAATATCTAATAGACTCCCTTCTCCATTATTTAGAGCCCTAATAAGTATTGTCTTTTTTTGAAGGGCTTTTGTTTTTATAAATTGATACAAAAAAGAAACGAGTCCTTTTTTATTATCGGTATGAGATATGTATTCCTCACTTTCATAATATTTCGATAATAATTCAATCTTAGGTTGTGGGTGAGTTACTAACAAATCTCGCTCTAAGTCGTGCAACAAACTAAATTCTTCACTCGTAATAAGGAAATCTTTTGTTTTAATATAAATGGGTTGGATTGTATTTTTCAAATTGATATTTTAATTAATGTTCCACGTGAAACATTCATAAAAAACTTTGTTTAACGTCCCATATAAACCAACAATACCGAAATATCATTAGGTGAAACACCGCTAATTCTAGATGCCTGTGAAACGGTTACGGGCTTAACTGCTCTTAACTTTTCTAAAGCTTCGTAGGATAAAGATTTTAGTTTTGAATAGTCGAAGTTTTCTGGAATTCTAATTCCTTCTAAACGATTTAACTTATCTGCATTATTTCTTTCTTTATCAATATAACCTGAATATTTTACTTGAATTTCAGTTTGCTCAATTGTCTCATTATCTAAATCGTTTTCAACAATAAAATCATCTACTTCTTTAATTTTCCTCATATCCTCCATCGTAATATTAGGTCGAGAAAAGGGCTTAAATAATTTATCGGTTTGTTTTACAGGAGAGGAGTCTTTGGACTCTAATATTGGGTTTAAGATCGATGGACTTACGCTTGTGTTTCTAAAGAATTGAATAAAATTAATAGAGTCTTTTTGTTTTTTCTCCATGATTTCCATGCGTTCTTTTGAAGCCAATCCTATATCGAAAGACTTAGAGGTTAGCCTAAAATCTGCATTATCTTGCCTTAATAAAGTTCTATATTCTGCTCGAGATGTAAACATTCTATAAGGCTCTTTCGTGCCTTTAGTAATTAGGTCATCAATTAAAACCCCTATATAAGCTTCATCTCTTTGTAAAGTAAATGGGTCTTTTTGCTTCCCTTTAAGGTGCGCATTTATTCCAGCCATTTGACCTTGTGCTGCAGCTTCTTCATAACCTGTGGTTCCGTTTATTTGTCCTGCAAAAAACAATCCTGAAACCAATTTTGTTTCTAGGGAGTGTTTTAATTGTGTTGGTGGAAAATAATCATATTCTATAGCATAACCTGGTCTAAAAAACTTAACATTTTCAAATCCAGCTACTTCTTTTAATGCCTTGTATTGTATATCTTCAGATAAAGAAGTTGAAAATCCATTTATGTAATATTCAACAGTATTCCATCCTTCCGGTTCCACGAAAAGTTGATGCCTATCTTTATCTGCAAATCGGTTTATTTTTTCTTCAATAGAGGGGCAATATCGTGGACCTGTACTTTGTATTGCACCATTAAACATAGGTGATTTCTCAAAGCCTTCTTTTAATAAATCATGAACAGTATTACTGGTATACGACATATAACACAAGCGTTGATTGGTTAGTCGTTTTGTAGATTTTAAATATGAAAACTTTTCAGGATGTTCGTCTCCTGGTTGTTCAAGCATTTTTGAAAAATCTAAAGATCGTCCATCCACTCTAGGTGGTGTTCCGGTTTTCATTCTTCCAGATTCAAAACCTAAATTTAATAGTTCTTCGGTTATTCCTGTAGAAGCTCTTTCACCAGCTCT
>CAJXYJ010000179.1 GCA_913063255.1 uncultured Flavobacteriales bacterium
GTATTGGGAATGGACAACCTTATCACTGGGGATTTAAATAATATTGAACATTTATTTAAAGATTCTAATTTTGAGTTTTACCACCATGATGTTTCAAAATTTGTACATGTTCCTGGAGACTTAGACTATATTCTTCATTTTGCATCACCAGCTAGTCCTATAGATTATTTAAAAATACCAATTCAAACTTTAAAAGTGGGCTCCTTAGGAACTCATAATTTATTAGGTCTAGCTAAAGAAAAAAAAGCTAGAATATTAATAGCCTCAACTTCTGAAGTATATGGTGACCCATTAGTACACCCACAAACAGAAGATTATTATGGAAATGTAAATACCATAGGCCCCAGAGGAGTTTATGATGAAGCAAAACGGTTTCAGGAATCCATTACAATGGCTTATCATCGGTTTCATGGAGTTGAAACACGCATCGCTAGAATTTTTAATACTTATGGACCAAGAATGAGATTAAATGATGGCAGGGTTATTCCTGCTTTTATGGGACAGGCATTGCGTGGAGAAGATTTAACAGTATTTGGAGATGGGTCTCAAACAAGATCTTTTTGTTATGTTGAAGATGAAATAGAAGGGTTTTTTAAATTACTGCAAAGCGATTATTCATTGCCAGTTAATATTGGTAATCCTCATGAAATAACAATCTTAGATTTTGCTAAAGAAATAATAAAGCTTACAGGGACTCATCAAAAAATAGTATTTATGCCATTACCTGCAGATGACCCATTGCAAAGACAGCCAGATATCTCAAAGGCAAAAGAAATTTTAAAATGGGAGCCAAAGGTTACAAGAGATATTGGCATGAAAAAAACATTTGAATATTTTAAGAATCTATCTCCAGAAGAATTAATTAAAAGCGAACACAAAGATTTTTCTAAACATATTAGAAAATAAAGTATGATATTTAAAAGAGGAAGATATTCAGGCTATTTAAGACCCTTGTCATATGTATTTGATTTGGTCATTATCAATACATTGGCATTTCCCTTTTTTGAAAACAATTCAGACTTTTTAAATTATATTCTTTTTGTGTCAATTGCTTGGATGATTGTTTCTGTACTTTCTAAATTTTATGAAATATTTAGATATACAAGTGTCACTAAAATCTTTAGGTTATTAGCAAGACAAACCACAACATTTCTTCTTTTAGTATTTGCTTTTTTTGGGTTTTTTAATGAGTTAGAAAAAGAACCAATTGGCATATTAAAATATGTGTTAGTAGTAATGGTTAGTATTACCATAATGAAGTTTATGGTATATTTTTTATTAAAGAAATATCGAGTACTATTAGGAGGTAATTTAAGAAAGGTTGTTATAGTTGGATTAAATCAAAAAACCGATCAACTAGGTAAATTTTTTGTTGATTCCCCAGATTATGGTTATAAATTAATTAAAATATTTGACCTTAAAGGCAGTAACAAATCTAGCATAGAAGACTGTATTAAATTTATTTCTGAAAATGAGATAGACGAAATCTATTCCTCTATTGCAGAAGTTGGGAGTGAGGAACTTACTAAGCTTATTGATTTTGCAGATAATAACCTTAAAATATTAAAATTTCTTCCAGATAATAGAGAAATATATTCGAAAAAATTAGACTTTACTTATTATGGATACCTTCCAATATTGTCTATGAGGAGCATCCCAACAGATGAACCCCTAAATAAATTTATAAAGCGAAGTTTTGATATAGTTTTCTCATTAATTATGATAATAGGTGTACTCTCCTGGTTAACACCATTATTGGCCTTAATAATTAAATTAGAATCCAAAGGCCCAGTCTTTTTTAAACAAAAAAGAAATGGCTTAGATTATGAAGAATTTTATTGCTACAAATTTCGTTCTATGATGCCAAACTCACAAGCTCATTTACATCAGGTTACTCGTGGAGATTTACGAATTACAAAAACAGGGAAATTTATTAGAAAAACAAGTATCGATGAACTTCCACAATTTATTAATGTTTTAAAAGGGGAGATGTCAGTAGTTGGTCCACGACCCCATATGGTTAGTCACACTCACATGTATGCCGAAAAAATAGACAAATTTATGGTTCGACATTTTGTTAAACCCGGTATTACTGGCTTAGCACAGGTAAGTGGTTTTAGAGGAGAAGTGGAAGACGATAACTTTATTACTAATAGAGTAAAGTATGATATTTTTTATTTAGAAAACTGGTCTTTGTTTATGGATTTAAGAATAGTATTTCAAACCGCTTTTAACGCATTAAAAGGAGAAGAAAAAGCCTATTAAAGAGTGCTTAGTTTTTCAATTAATTGATGAAGCTGAGATGAAAAATCAAAATGTTTTACAGCATTGTTTTGAACTTGTTCTTTTGGGAACCTAGCCATTTTTTCTAAAGTTAATGCATCTATAAAACTTTGTAATTTATCGAGATCATTAACTGGAACAATCCAACCTAGTTGATTTTCTATCACTATATTTTCACCTTCACCACCTGCATTATATAAAATAGGTATTCCTAAACGACTCAATTCGAATATTTTTGAAGGTACAGAGCCATAAATTCGGTTGGTTAATGGAACAAAACCCAAATGATATTCTTGTAATCTTTCATGTAATTCCTCCCGTTTTATTTCACCGTGATAAAACACGTTTTTCTTTTTAAGTAATTTTAATTGCTCTGCCTCAGAACCCGTACCATATATATGAATGCTTATATGTTTTGGAAGGTTAATAGAAGAACATATTTTATGTAATCCTTGCGCAACACCTGTTAGACCAGCATAAACAATTTTTAACTCTTTATCTATGGGCTTTTCAATAGGCTTTTGAGGATTAAAATCTGGATAATTGCGATATAAAAATAATGTGGAGGAGACTCCTTTCTTATCGATATGAGTTAAAATCTCTTTAGATTGACCTAAAATTAATTGTGCGTTTCGATAACAATAAAATTCCATTTTGCTTAACAAAGAATAATAAAACCCTTTCGATAAAAGTCCCATCTCTAATCCCGCAAGAGGCCAAAGATCAGAAACATTTAAAATAATTTTTTTACGAAATATTTTAGACCAAAACACACTAGTAAAACCAACAAAAACAGGAGAATATTGAATCAATACTTTTTGTGGAATCTTTTGAAAAATAAAGAACAATGAAAGGCTAAATGAAAAAGATAACATAGACAAAAGCCTTAAAAATTTGTTACTCGAATTACTCGGCCAAATCCACAGTCGGTTAATTGTTCCAAAGGACTCTTGATTTTTTGAAAATAGCTTGCCTTTGAATTTATCAAATATTTTGCCTTGTGGATAGTTGGGTAAAGGACATACTACCTTTACGTGATATTCATTTTTGGAAAGGCCATTTACAAGTGAAAATAATCTATTGGAAGCAGCACCTTTTTCAGGGGGAAAATAATTGGTGATGATTAAGATCTCTTTATCCTTCATATATATTTAATATATGGCTAATTATCCTTTCTGAAGTATTTCCGTCCCAGAGAGGTATAGGCTGTCCCTTCTTCCATTGTGATGAGAATAAATGATCAAAAGCAATATTGATTTTATTAAGGTCATTACCCACCAGCATATTTGTTCCTAATTCACAAGTTTCAGGTCTTTCTGTAGAATCCCTAAAAGTGATACAAGGAATGTTTAATATGGAAGCTTCTTCTGTAATCCCTCCCGAATCTGTAAACACTCCTTTAGATTGCTGAATTAAATAAATAAAAGACTTATAACCCTGAGGAGAAATATAATGAAGATTGTCAAAGGTAAGAGCCGCATCTGTTAAAATTTTCTGTGTTCGTGGATGAACTGGAAAAACAATAGGAATTCCTTCAGATTTTTCAACAATTAACTTCAATAATTCTGAAAAAGAATCCAATGAATCTACATTAGAAGGTCTATGTAAAGTAAGTACAAAATATTCCTTTTTTTGTAATGATAATTGACTCCAAATAGTTGGTTCTTTAAGTAATGGGAGATTCTTCATTAAAGTGTCTATCATTACATTTCCCACAAAGAAAATATTTTCATCTAAGGCTCCGTTAGATAGCAGGGTAGATGAGGCAAGATTAGAAGTTGTAAAAAAATAATCTGTAATGCTGTCTGTAACAATTCTATTAATTTCTTCTGGCATTTTCATGTCACCAGAACGAATACCAGCTTCTACATGAGCAACTTTAATATGGGCTTTTTTGGCCACAATAGCACAAGCCATAGTTGAAGTTACGTCGCCTACAACTAAAACTAAATCTGTAGGGTTATTTTGTAGTTCCTTTTCAAACCCTTGCATTATAGCTCCTGTCTGTTCTGCTTGAGACCCACTTTGTACATTTAGGTTTATATCTGGATCAGGTATATTAAGTTCTTCAAAAAAAGTATCGCTTAAATTTTTATCATAATGTTGTCCAGTATGAACTAATCTAAAAGAAATAGGGTCACCTCCTTTTTTTCTTTTTTTAATTTCAAGAATAATTGGCGCAATTTTTATAAAATTGGGACGTGCTCCAGCTACTATGGTTATTTTCATACTTAATTAATGTGTAGTTCAAATTTAACAAATAATATGGCAATGCTTATTAATTCGTTATTCATTTAATAAAGAAGTAAATTGTTTCAATTTGCCACTCCTTTTTCTTTGAAGTATTTCTACTCTTTCAAATGTTAATTTCAGATTGTC
>CAJXYJ010000180.1 GCA_913063255.1 uncultured Flavobacteriales bacterium
ATATCCTCTCCATACATAAAATAGTCTTCATCAAAACCATTAACCTCATTATAAACCTTTCTTTTTAATAACATAAAAGCGCCTACTAAAACAGCAACTTCACCATTTCCTTCTGGAGTGACATGACTTGCATAATAGCTTTTTCCACTACCAAATAGTTTAAGTAAAGAAGCTTTTGGGGTGGGCAAGTTTCTTTTGCTTTCAGGTAAAAAAGAGCCTGTACCATCCATTAGATAAATCCCTAGCGCACCTAAATTGCTAATACTTTCTGCATAAAACAAAGCTTTAACAAAGGTGTCTTCAGCGACTGCAGTATCTGGATTTAATATACAAACATATTCTCCCTTTGCTATTTTAACCGCTTGATTGTTTGCTTTACTAAAACCAACGTTTTCTTTATTTTCAATTAAGGTTATTTCTGGAAACTTAGTTTTCACCATAGTACAACTATCGTCTGGTGAATTGTTATCTATAATAATAATTTCTGCATCAATAATTTTTAAACTTCGTTGAACACTAAGAATGCATTGTTCTAAAAAATATTGAACATTATAATTAAGTATGATTACAGATAACTTCAAGATCAAGAATTTTTTAAGGAAGCTTCAAAAGGAATTCTATTCACAATACTTCTACCAAGAGTAACCTCATCTGCATATTCTAATTCATCACCCACCGATATCCCTCTTGCAATGGTAGTGGTAATAATCTCATATTGTTCTATTTGTCTAAAAATAAAAAAGTTGGTGGTATCCCCTTCCATAGTGGAACTTAAGGCAAAAATGAGTTCTTTTACTTTTCCAGATTTCACTTTTTCTACTAAGGATGTAATATTTAACTCACCAGGACCTATTCCATCCATAGGAGATATTTTACCTCCTAATACATGATATTGTCCTCTAAATTGGCTTGTATTTTCTATTGCCATGACATCGCGAATATCTTCTACAACACAAATAATTTGTTCGCTCCTATTTTGGTTAGAGCATATTTCACATAATTCCTTGTCTGATATATTATGACAATTTTTACAAAATATAATTTCATCTCTCATTAGTTGCAGGCTTTGCGAAAGATTTTGAGTATGCTCTTTGGGTTGCTTTAATAGATGCAATACCAAACGTAAAGCTGTACGCTTTCCAATACCCGGAAATTGTGACATTTCGTTAACTGCGTTTTCAAGAAGTTTTGATGAAAAATCCATTGTTAATTTATGGATAGCAAGATAAAAAAAATGCTTCAGAAAAAAATATTTTTCCTGAAGCATTAAAATCTAAATTTTTACTATTTATTCTTTAATAAGTTTCTTGGTTACCGCTCCTTTATCAGAATTAATTCTAATAAAATAGATACCGTTATTTAATTCAGAAATATCAAGTGTCTGTTCTTTAGAAATTGACACATCTGGTTGATAAATAACTAGTTTCCCTAAGACATCAAACACTCTAATATCAGCATCAACGCTTTTCTGAAGATTTATTGTTACGATTGTATTTGCTGGATTAGGATATAATGCTATGTTAGTATCAGACAAGAAATCCTGAGTTCCTAAATTAGGGTTCGCTTTAGGGGAAGCCCATAAGCCTCTTCCGTAAGTTCCAGCATAAATTTTACCATCCACAGAATTTATCTCCAATTCATTGATAATTACATTTGGCAAGTTATTATTATAAGGTTGCCATTCTGAAAAAGTATTGTCAATATAGTATAAGCCATAATCCATACCTACATATAAAGCATCTGCACCATTATCATCCCATACCACAGACAATGCACTAAAATTAGGTAAATTAAATAAATAATTAGACCAAGTTACTCCACCATCTGAAGACACCAGAATCTTATTACCTCCATTAATAGCTACTGCCACTAAATCTGGATTTGTTGGGTGAATAGCAATTGAATTAATTATACCTCCTGGATTTGTCATTTGAATCCAATCTGTAGTTCCTCCGTCTGTTGTTCTGTATAAGAAGGCGTTTCTAGATGCATACAATACCTGATTATTAGAAGCTGCGATTTTTAATTGATTTATATTCCCTCCAAAATTTTGTGAAATTTCTACCCAAGAACCAAATTGACCATCATTATCTGACTTGTAAACATAATTATAACCTAAATAAATGGTTTTAGTAACCGTTGGATCTTGTTCAAAAGGCGTTACCCAGTTCCCTTGCCCAGATCCTGGTTCAGTTAATGATGTTAGAGTTATACCCCCATTATAGGTTCTATATAATTGTCCAAATTGTGAAGTTCCGAACATTTTATTTGTATCCTCTTTATCGACAAAAGTTTCCATACCATCTGCCCCTATCCAATCTCTCCAACCATCTACAGAATTATAAAATGAGGTACCATTATCTTGAGAGCCTCCAGAAACAACAACATTTGCTGTTTGAGAAATACCAATCTTATAGTTTTGTCTTATACCAAGTCCTCCCGTAATATTTTCATAATAAGTATCATTTAATACCATAGTATTTTCAGCTTTAAAAATCCCACCATCTGTACCAACAAACATTGTTGTTCCATTAAAAACTAATATATCTACATCTGCATGACAATATCCTTTATCTGCATTTGCAGCTTGAGTAGGAATCCAATCTGCCGTATTTTCGAAATCAACTCCACCATTCATAGAACGCCAAGTAAGCACTCCCGCTATATGCACTTCATTAACATTTGCTGGGTTTACCGCAACATCCATATCTCTAGGCGCTTGCCCTCCAGACTGAAAGCCTGCAGTATCGTAGCCAAAATAATTTCTTCCGGTATGGTCTAATTCTGTAAAACTACTCCCACTGTCATTGGAAGAGTAAAATCCGCCAAAACTTCCTCCAGCTGCTTCCACTACATAAACCACGTCTGCATCATCTGGAGAAACTCCCATCATTTTAGGAGCACTTGAAAATCCAGCAATAGTTGCAAATGTATTTCCTCCATCTGTAGAAACATGAAAACTATTCCCTGAAGCATAAACTACACTGGGATCCCCAGGTTTAAATTCAAGGTCATAGCCCCTATTATCTGTAACAGCAGTAGACCAGCTAGTACCACCATCTGTAGATTTTTTTATACCTCCATTTTGAGATGTAGCAAACATTATATTAGAGTCTGTAGGGTGAATTAAAATTCTATTTACACTTGAGGTACCTAAATCTCCTAATTGATTCCAAGTAGCCCCAGAATCGGTAGATTTATAAACCAACCCACTATTAGAACCAAAATAATATACATTAGAATCTGAAGGATCAATTGCTACAGAGTAAACATATAGATTTGAAAAATAATCCCCAAGCGGAGTCCAGTTTTGTCCACCATCTGTAGTTCTCCAAACCCCACCGGTATTAGCACCTACAATAATATGATCACTATCGTTTTTATCAATATCAATTCCTGTGATTCTTCCAACACCTGGACTCCAAGCGGTTGTTGCGTTGAAGTTAAAAGGGCCTAGTTCTTCCCAATTATCGGTACCTGCTTGTCTGTTTTGTGAAGTTTCGTTTAAATAAGCATTATACCTTTCTAATTCTGCTATATTTTCTTCAGTAGAGGATAAATATCCATCTTCATTCATCAATCGCATTGCATTATATTCCCAACGCTTAAATTGCACATATCCAGATCCTTTTCCTTTATCTCTATCTGCAAAATAATTTTCTGCATTTTCAATTATTTCTGAAACACTAAAAGTGCCTTCGTCAATCATTACTTTATATTCTTGAGATTGAGCAGTGATTACTCCAAGAAAAAAAGTAAATAATACCAATAGTTTTTTTTTCATAGCTTTATTTTTTTTTAAAAACCGAAAATAACATTAATTTTCTTTATGGAATTATAAAGTATTCTTAAAATTTTAACTTTTAAGAAATTAGAAAAAAATCCTTCAGAAAAAATGATTATTTTCTGAAGGATTGTATTTTTACAAGAAATCATAACTAGTAGAACGCCCATGCAACCCATTCATATATTATTACTAATCGCCTGTTATTTTGGATTACTCTTTTTCATCTCCTATTTAACCGGAAAAGAAGATAGTAATGAAGCCTTTTTTAAAGCAAACAAACAATCTCCTTGGTATATTGTTGCATTTGGTATGATAGGAGCGACCTTATCTGGTGTCACATTTATATCAGTTCCAGGTACAGTAGAAGCACAACAGTTTGGTTATATGCAGATGGTTTTTGGTTATGTTCTTGGTATGGTAATTATTGCTTATGTGTTATTGCCTATTTATTATAAGTATAATGTAACTTCTATATATGAATTTTTAAACCAGCGTTTAGGATCTAAATCACATAAAATTGGCGCCTTTTTCTTTTTACTTTCTAGAACGATTGGTGCTTCATTTCGTATATTTTTAGTAGCATTAGCAATGCAATATTTAATTTTTGATGAATGGAAAGTTCCCTTTATTATAACAGTTATTTTTTCAATTTTATTAATTTGGGTGTATACCCATCGAGGAGGCATTAAAACGATTGTTTGGACGGATACCCTTCAGACATTCTTTATGCTTTCGGCTGTTATTTTGGCCATCTATTTTATCAATGATAAAATAGGTTGGAGTTTTTCTGAATTGTTAGCTTCAGAAGAATTAAAACAATACAATAAAATATTATTTACAAGTGATTATAATAGCAAATCTTATTTTTTAAA
>CAJXYJ010000181.1 GCA_913063255.1 uncultured Flavobacteriales bacterium
TAAATTTGCAACCGCTTTAACAACGAAGCTATGTTCATATTAATCGCGAAAATAGCTCAGCTGGTAGAGCGCCACCTTGCCAAGGTGGAGGTCGCGGGTTCGAATCCCGTTTTTCGCTCACTTCGACTCCGCTCAGTGACCGATTTTTTTTAGGTGACCGAGTAAAAACATACCAATGCTGAAGTGGTGGAATTGGTAGACACGCTGGACTTAAAATCCAGTGGGCAGTAATGTCCGTACGGGTTCAAGTCCCGTCTTCAGTACTTAAAAAGCTAGAACGAAAGTTCTGGCTTTTTTGTTTTTAAAAAACTAATATCTTCCAAACCATCATATAAATAGACTAAATACTTATTTTCACTCTTTAATCCTTTACATGATCGAACATTATTTTGACTGTCCACATTGCTGGAAGAATCAATTAAAAATGATTGACCCCTCTGTTCATAAACAAAGTTTTATTGAAGATTGTGAGATTTGTTGTAATCCCCTTGAGTTTGACTTAATTATTCAAGACAATACATTGCAATCATTTTCTGTAATTCCTATTGGACAATAAAAAAAGGTTCTAATTTCAAAATGCAAGGACCATATCTACTATATAAAATGTGAAGTCGATCTTTAACTTTCATTTAGTATTCAATATTCATTACATTCGTGTTATTAATAACTAATTGCCAGTTTAAATTAACCATAATATTAATAACCATTAATTATGAAACGAATATTCCTTTTTATCTCCATCCTTTTTTTAACTATACAGACCCAGGCTCAAATCTCTAATGCCAAAGCCGAGGATTATCCAGATATAAAAAGCCGCCCTCTAATTGTTGAATTGTTAGAAATGGATGAAAGACTAATTGAAAAATGGGAAAAGAAAAAAAGTAAAGAAAAAAAAGAAGATAAAGCTGCAGAGTATCAAGATAAAATTGAAAAGTATGAAGGTTTTGTCACAGATTACAACAACCTTATTAAAGAAGCAATACAAAATCATTGGGATGTAAACCCAGAAGTAATTTATAAAACTACATCTGAGGTTAAAGAATTAATTAAAAGCAAAACAGAAGAGTATACCGTTTTATGGTATAGTGAGACCAACTCGAAACGGCAAGACGATTATGGTTTTACATATTTCCCTAATTTAACAGTACCTACCCTAAATTATAGTCGAATAGAAAAAGGGCGCGTTAAAACAGATTATTGTTATTTCATTAACTATACCCATGACAGAAATGATACTATTGAATATAGTGACTTTGTACTTTCATTAAAACTAATGAAACAACACATGGATTATATTGTTAAAAACAATAAAAAGAAATTTTCATTTCATAAATATGTATTAGAAATATCTCCACAAAATTGTCCAGAATTTTCTGGTAATACTGCTTTTATTCAAAAAGAAGCTATTCATAAAAAAACAAGTTTATATGAAATCAACGCAAATTTTTCAGGGGAAATTAATACACTGTCTGACAAAGACATTTCTAAAGCTATAGAAAATGAAGAAGACCGTATCATAGGCTTCTTCTTCCCTTTTAGCATTGTAGTTGGTAATTTCGGCCCAGCAACTACTGCAAGAATACAATATGTTAGGAGTTTTATTAATACAAAAACCGGAGAAATTTACACCAATATGGGGGGTAAAAATGGACAGTTATTCGATGCCTACTTTAGAGAGAAAGAGTTTGGGAAATACGATAGTTGCAAATAATATTTAATCTATTTTCATTCGACTTCATAAAATATTATAAAAAACTAATCCTAACTTTAGTACTAAAAGCCTTCTTATTTAGAGGGCTTTTAGTGTTTTAAACTATTTTATAACAAGGATTTATCCTAATTTTATATGATTTATCCTACAATATTTATCTACATGTAGGAATGTTTTGAGTTGTTCATCGATTATTTATAACTTTTCAACTAAAAGCAAGGTTTTTTGTAGGAATTTTCTTATGTCTTGATTTATCTTTGTCTTTTAAAGTATAAAATATTTTAATGCTTTTAAAAATTAATATTCTTTAGTGATCCAAAAGTAAATTATATCGGGGGATATTTTTATAGTTCACTAAAGATGTTTTAAAAAATAACCCAGGTAGAATAGTTGATCTTTTTTTGTGAGGCAAAAATTGTAACTCTTTATAGAGTTTCCACTTCAGCTCTATTCGATCCTGGGTTTCTTTATTTTCAATAAAAATATTACTCTTCTTTTTCTTTATTATGTATTGGGGACACATATATCTTTAATAAACGATGGTATATATCTTCGTTACTTGCTGCTGCTAAATACTCTTCAAAATTTGCAACTTCCGCCTGTGTGTAGTGATGCCGATATCTATTGTCGTTATATAATAAATCATGAGCTATATAATTTGTTTTACGAAGTTGATAGTTTTTATACACAATTCTATCTATTTCTTTAGCAATACTAATTACATCCTTTTTTCGGTTATTTACAAAATGGATATTATCCACATTTAATTCTTCAAATACCAATCTCACATCACCTTTTTCATCTTTTACACCATTTACAAGGCTATAAATGTTTTCAAACTTTCTTTTCTTATATGTCCCCTCTTTTTCAATAATACTCAGTTCGTTTGCTTTTTCAAAAGCACAAGGTTCATATTCATACGATATAGTAGAAACCACAATATTAAGCTCTCTAATAGCTTCTTTTATATTATCTCCACCGCTTAATAATAACATTTTAATAAACCCTGGAGCCGTTACATCGTCACCATCTTTTGTCCTTCCATTTTTTTGTGCAATCCATGAGGATACCTTTTTTTCGGTAATAGAATAACGCAAATAATTAGAAAGATTTCTAACATTAGAAAGCATTTCAGATTTATTACCACTTCTCAAAACAGTGAACATAGTATTCAGTTTTGCAACTGCCAACATAGTTTCATTCACAATTAAATTATCGCCTAGAGATATTTCAGTAAAATTCCTTCCTGTTTGATACAATCTATTCTGAAGTAAAGCTGAATCCAAAAATATATCACGATGATTGGAGATATATAGATTATTTGGTTTTTTAAGTTCTTTTAAACCCACAATTTCAAAGGAATTCATTGATTTGTCAATAGATTTATCAATAACAGCTAAAACAAAAGTTGCCTGAAAATCTGAACAGGTTTTACACATTTTTAGCTTTTCTACTATTTCTTTTTCAGACCATTTTGGATAAAAAAACTGTATCCCTTTAATAAACTCATCACTTGTTTCAAGCCATTTCAATGACTCTAACACTTGCTGGTCTGTATAAGGTTGTATCGCTTTAAAATCTTCTTTTTCTTGTGCGGTCATATTATTTTCTTTTATCGACAAATAAAATTGGTTTTCTATTAATCCCCGGGAATTTTAATTTATTTACATCATCAATAGACAAGATAATTATAGTTGGCAAAACTCTTAATTTTGCTCTAATATGATCTCTTAAACGCTTCATTAATTCTTCTGAAGCAGCTTTCGTTCCAAGTTTAATAGTAATATTATCCATTCCAACATCGTTTTTATTTATCTCTATGATGTAATTTTCTATTTCTGAAAAATCATTCAATAAATTATACATCGCTGGGGGATAAATGGTAGTCCCTTTGTACTTGATCATATGCTTTTTCCTACCTATTACAGACCCTAATCTAAGCGAATTTCTGCCACAGTCACAAGCGTCATGATGTGCTCTAACAACATCACCTGTTTTAAATCGTAATAAAGGCATTGCCTCAACACCTAGGGTAGTAATCACTAATTCTCCATCTTCTCCATTTTTAACTGGCTTATTGTCTTCGTCTAATATTTCGACAATGATTAATTCTGGATGGTGGTGTCCGCCTTGTTGAAATTCACATTCAGAAAAAGCAGTGCTCATCTCTGTAGAAGCATAGGTGGAATATAATTCGATATCCCATTTACTTTTTATTTTTTGAGAAAGTGAATTGTCTGAAAAATCTTGTTCTTTTAGTGGTTCTCCAATACAAATAACTCCTTTAACGGAACTGGAATTAATAGCGATATTATTATTTTCTGCATATTCTATTAGTTTCAATAAAAAAGAAGGAACTGCAATTAAGTAGGTTGGATTGAATTTAAAAATAGAATCCCATTGCAATTCTGGTATGCCCGCTCCTACTCTTATAATTCCTGCCCCTAATTTTCTTGCTCCTAAAAAATAAGCCAATCCTGCTAAAAACCTTCGGTCTATCGTGGTCATTAATTGAACGGTATCATTTTTTGTGATTTTTGAACAGGCAAATGAAATTGCTTCATTATAGGCCAATCGATCTAAATCTTTATCTGAAAGTCCGAAGAAAACAGGATTCCCTGTAGTCCCAGAAGTGGTCACATAATCTATCAACTCAGACGGTTCTACACATAAAAAGTCATCATTAAACTTACTTAAATCTTCTTTTGTAGTCACCGGAAGTTTCTCTAGATCTTCCAATAATTTAATTTCAGAAATTGCGATATTATTTTCTAAAAATATCCTTTTATAATAGGGTGAATTTTTAGAAAGATACTCCATCAACTCATGGAGTTTCTCTTCTTGAAATTGTTTTATTTCTTGTTGTGACTTTAATTCTATTTCAGGAATCATTTAATTTCCTTTTGGTTTTATTAATATATTTTTCAACATTCTCTCGATCTATAAC
>CAJXYJ010000182.1 GCA_913063255.1 uncultured Flavobacteriales bacterium
TGTTGTCCAGCTTCATTACCAGCCAATATTGCAATATGTGAATGTTCATCTACAATCCCAGCCGTTAGGTGTTTGCCAGTAGCATCTATAATTTTAGCGCTCCCAGCATTTAAATCTTTCCCTACTTTTTCTATTCTTCCTTTATTTATTAGAACATCGGTTTCTGTTAAAACTCCATCCTCTTCACCTGTCCAAACCGTAGCGTTTTTGAATAGTATTTTTTCCGGCCTTGGAAGTTCGGTAAAACCATAACCAACATTAGGGTAGGTCATTGGGACAATCACAAGTTCTTCGTTAGTCGTTTTATCCTTAGATTCTTCCTTTTTCGTTTCTGAAGGAGCTTTACTAGTGGCAAGAAAAGAACTCTCTATCCCATTGGGTAAAACCATTTTTCCGGTAATATTTTTTCCTTTATTTAAAATATTGGAGGTGGTTCGATAGACCTCTTTGTTTTCTTTGTCTGTAAATGAAAGCGACAACCAATTTTCTTTATATTCAATTTTTGAAGGGTAATTTATAGTATCGAATTTTACCTCAGATTTTAATTTTGAAGGTTTTCCAGATATAATTAGATCATAAGTTTTTCCAGCTGTTGAAAAAGTATAAGTGCCTCTAATGTCTTTTTGATCTTTCGAATTAATAACGTTTTTATTTCCTTGTACCCAGTTTTCGTAGATAAGAGTTTCTTTATTAAATAATTCTCCTGAAGTAATTAAAAAGTTAGCATAACTTCCTGTGTTCAGAGTACCTAATTTATCACTTTGCCCTAGTATTTTTGCAGGTATTGTAGTCAATGCCTCGAGTGCCTTCGTTTTATCGAAACCATATTTTATAGCTTTTAATATTTTATCGTTAAACTGAGATACTTTTTCTAATTTATAGGTAGTTAATGCAAAACTAATGTCATTTTCTGCCAATACCTTTGGGTTCATTGGCGCTTGGTTCCAAGCTCTCATTTCTTCAATAGTAAGATGTTTGGTGGCATAAGGGTTGGAAACATCTATTGCCTTCGGAAAGTTAATAGGAATTATATATTGGGCATTTGTAGCTTTGATACTTTCAATAGATTCATATTCATCTCCACCACCAATAATAATATAATTGTGATTGAATAAATCCCCAATTTTATCTGCTCTAATATCATTTCCTTTATTTCCTGCTTCAAAAAAGGAGCTTAAATTTTTATTGGATAAAAAGGCTTCTAAGGATAAGTCTTTAGTTTCTGATTTTCCTTTTGCATACCAATCTGCATCATAATGCAATTGTTTTAATAATGCAATCGACCCCATTAAGGAAGTTGGGTAAGACTGCCTGCTTGCTACAGATTTTTTAAATGAAAAGAATTGTCCAGAAGTATCATTAAGGATTCGATCTGCATTATTTCCTTCATCATTTAACGCGATTAAAACTCCTGTTCCACGGGAAATTCCATCCATGATGTGAGAGTTAACTGCTCCAAAACCTGCTTTACGAAGCGCATCGGCTTTCTTGCTTTCATATTTAAATTTATCAATGGCATTGTTTTGCGGCATGATATGGTCGTTCCAATAAAAACCGTTGCGTTTGGTTTCGTATTGAGGAGATCGCTCTCTTTTTACTTTTTCAGGTTTTGAGACTCCAAATCCGGAATAAGGGTCTATAAAGGAAGGGTAAATGTACTTTCCTTCTAAATCTATGATTATAGTATTCTCAGGAATAGAAACTGTTTTCCCTACAGCTATAATTTTTCCATTTTGAATTAATAAGGTTCCATTTTCAACAACTTGGGTTGGAGTAACATATAATTTAGCATTAGTAAATGCAGTATAATTATTGTTTTCTGTTTTTAAACTTGTGTTTTTCGGGAAATGTTCTTGGGCGATAAGTTGGTTTATGCTTAGTATTAACAAGCATAGTAATGTAATTTTTTTCATAGGATAGAAAGGTATTTACTTTTTTTTTAAATATACGAATGCAAATGGATTTATGAATGATATTCAGAATTTTAACAATATATCAAAATATTATAAATCTTTATCTTCATAATAATTAACCACCAATGCGACCATATAACTATAACTTTTAATACCATTGGATTGGTTATTAACGATTAAAAACTGATTCCAAAATGCTTTAGAGATTACTTCGAAGGAATTTTCATAACTCTCCCAAAAATCACGCATTTCCTTATAGCTTTTTAATATGCCAGAGTTTATTGTTTTTAATAATTCCCGGTATAAATCAATATCTCTTCTGGCAATTTCGTTGACACAATATCGAAGTGCAAAAATATAACCTGTATATTGTATGTAGGGGTCTTCATTGTTTATAGTAGCTAAAGCAGCGATAAAATTAGCTTCATTTTCGGCAGCATATCCCAATTGGTGAGCTTGTTCATGACAGCTCACTACTGGAAGTTTATAGGTTTTTATTTTATTATTTACCTGTGCTTCCCCAGAAAAAGGATTGTAATATCCACTATAACCCATATAGGTTAATCCTAAACTCCAACTGCTTTTTTTTAGACTAAGTGTAGAGTAATTTAGGTTGGGATGTTTTTTGGAAAGGTTTTCATATCCGTTAACCGAATTTTCAAAAATCTCCTTTGGCGTATAAGGAAGATCGATCTTTATACTATCTGCATAACCAAGTTTCCGATGCATATCGTTCGATTTTTTAATCAGTCTCTTTGTAGTAGTAATTAATTGCTCGGTAGTATAATCGGTATTTAAATTTAAAGTTTGGTGTAATGGAACCCGATAATAATTAAAGCCCCATAGTATATTAAATACAAAATAAACAATAGAAAGGGTTGCGACAATATCCACAAAGTATAGTAAGGTGTCTTTTCTAATTCGTTTTCGGTTTTTATACAACCATCTTATTGCAAGAATGACAATAAGCAAATAGAAAATATCTCCAATAGAAAAAGGAATCCAGCCAAATAAAAACCGTGGCATTCTGGACAAAAAAGGAAAAATACCAGTGCTATAATAGGTTTCAATAAAATTGGGAAAAAGCTTTAAAACTTGCAATGCTACTAATTGTATGGGCAGTAAAACCGCTAAAATAAGTTTCGTTCTTTTTTGCATGAATCAAACTTACAAATAATTCTTTTTATAATTTTTACTCGTGGAAGTAAATTGTAATTTTGCGAAAAATTTATAATAAAACCTTTTACCTATGAACGAAGCCATTAGAAATTTAGAACCCAAAAGACTTTGGAATAATTTTGCAGATTTAAACGCAGTACCTCGTGCTTCTAAAAAAGAAGAACAAGTTATTGAGTTTATGAAGAATTTTGGAAATAACTTAGGTTTGGAAACATTTGAGGATGATGTACGTAATGTCATTATTAGAAAACCGGCTACGCCAGGAATGGAAAACCGAAAAGGGATTGTTTTGCAATCTCATATAGATATGGTGCATCAAAAAAATAATGATACCGTTTTTGATTTTGCAACTCAAGGAATCGAAATGTATGTGGATGGAGACTGGGTTCGTGCTAATGGAACTACACTTGGTGCCGATAATGGATTAGGGGTAGCAACGATTATGTCTATATTAGAGAGCGATAGTATTGCTCATCCTGCTATAGATGCTTTGTTTACTATTGATGAAGAAACAGGTATGACAGGTGCCATCGGGTTAAAAGGAGGTATTCTGGAAGGTGAGATATTATTAAATCTAGATACCGAAGAAGATGATGAGATAGGAGTAGGTTGTGCAGGTGGAGTAGATGTAACTGGTAAAAAGAGGTATGCTTCAGTAAATACTTCTTCAGATGCTGTAGCTTATAAAATCGATATTAAAGGATTAAAAGGCGGACATAGCGGAATGGAAATCCATTTGGGTTATGGTAATGCTAATAAAATGATGAATAGGATTTTGTCTGAAGTAAGCGAATATGCATCTATTGCATCTTTATTAGGAGGAAGTCTTCGTAATGCCATCCCAAGAGAAAGTACTGCCACGGTAGTTGTTGCAAAGGAAAACGTGACTAACTTTTTAGCAGGTGTAAAAAATATAGAAGCTGAAATTATTGAAGAATATAAATTATTGGATAAGGACATTTCTATCTCTGTTGAAGAACAAAAAGAAGTACCAAGTACCGTAATGAATAGTGAAGATCAAGATACCTTTATAAAAGCTGTTTTTGGATTGCTTAACGGTGTTTTTAGAATGAGTCCTGCCATTGAAGATTTGGTAGAAACTTCTAATAATATTGCAAAAATCACGGTAGGAGAGGGTAATATTGTTATAGAATGTTTAACACGTTCCTCGGTAGATTCTTCTAAAAAAGAAATGGCCTCTAGTTTAAGTTCGGTATTTGAATTGGCTGGCTTTAGCGTAGATCTTTCTGGAGATTATCCAGGTTGGGCACCAAATATGGATTCTGCAATATTAAAAGTTTTGGATGCTTTATATGAAAAAATAAATGGGAAGAAAGCAAATGTTGCAGCTTGTCACGCAGGTTTAGAATGTGGGATTTTAGGAACTAATTATCCAGGGATGGATATGATTTCGTTTGGACCTACCATTAAAGGAGCGCATTC
>CAJXYJ010000183.1 GCA_913063255.1 uncultured Flavobacteriales bacterium
GCTCAAAATAGAGAAAACAAAATATTAGGGTCTTGGTATATCTCTGGAGAAGTAATTTTAGTAGAATATTATGAGCCTTCAAATAGTATAGGTAGTCTAAATTTAGTAATCGGGAGTGTGATTCATGGGTATAGAATAGGGCAACTAAGACAATATGCAAATAGAGGGCTTAATGATTCTGGAGCTTGTAATTACGATGTAAATTGTACTATTGGTTCCGATTTCGATTCAAAAAAAGATATTTTAAAAAAGGCGGTTGCACTTCTTAATTTAGGAAATGGCTATTTATGTTCTACTACTTTAATTAATACTACATTAAACAATAAAGAACCCTATTTATTAACTGCAAATCATTGTTTAGAAAATAGTGACCCTTCTTTTTGGTCAGTGCGTTTCAATTGGATGAGCCCTAGTCCTATTTGTGCTTCAGAAGAAGAAAGCCTAGACATACAAACTAACTTTACTATTAGTGGCGCTGAATTACTTGCAAACAATTCTACAAGCGATTTTGCTTTGGTAAAGTTGTTTAATAGTATTCCAATTACATGGGATGTGTCTTTTGCAGGATGGGATAATACAGATAATTTACCCGAATTTGAGGTAGGAATACACCACCCCAACGGAGATATCATGAAGATATGTAGAGACGATTCAGGAGCGGTTAGAGAAAATGCTAACGGAACGGATGTTTGGCTTATAGGTGGGACTTCTGTTGGAACTGGAGATGGATGGGAAATTGGTACTACAGAAAGTGGTTCCTCTGGATCTCCTTTATTTAATGAAGAAGGTAGAATTATTGGTCAGTTATATGCAGGGCAGTCTTCTTGTGATGGATTTCAGGATAATAACGATTACGATATTTATGGAAGGTTTGGAGTTTCTTGGAATACTGGGAATACACCACAAACAAGACTAAAGGAATGGTTAGACCCAAATGGGACTGGTCAATCTACCACAGAGACCATTCAAAATGTATTAAGTACCACAGAGTTTGATGAGCTGGGTTCTCTAGATATTTATCCAAACCCTGCAAGTTCAGTCATTTCGATAATCAATGGTATGTATCCAAGTCTAAGATATAATTTTTATAATGTACTGGGACAAAACTTATTATCTGGTTCTTTGTCTAATACTATTAACGAGATTAACATTGAAAGCTTAGATGAAGGGATTTATTTTCTTTACTTAGTTGATAAGGATAGTAATTCAGACATTACTAAAAAAATAATAATCGAAAGATAAATTACAATTTTATAGTTAATGTATAAAGCCTCTTTTTTAAATTTAAAGGGGCTTTTACTATTTTAAAATATGATATTTTTGCAGTACGATGATTACAAAAAAGAAAGACATACGTGCATTATCAAAAGAAGACCTTAGAGCTTTTTTTATAAGTATTGGAGATAAAGAATTTAGAGGCAATCAGGTTTTTGAATGGCTTTGGACCAAAGGAGCGCATCATTTTGAGGATATGACTAATATCTCTTTGCAAACACGTGAAGTTTTAAAAGAACATTTTGTGATTAATCATATTGAAGTGGATACTTTGCAAAAAAGTACTGATGGAACTATAAAGAATGCTGTAAAGTTGTTTGATGGTTTAGTTGTAGAATCCGTTTTAATTCCAACAGCAACAAGAACAACAGCTTGTGTCTCTACACAGGTAGGTTGTAGCTTGGATTGTAAGTTTTGTGCAACGGCAAGGTTAAAAATCATGCGAAACTTAAATCCAGACGAAATATACGATCAGGTAAAAGCAATAGATAAAGAAAGTAGGTTGTATCATTCAAGACCACTTTCTAATATTGTATTTATGGGAATGGGAGAGCCATTAATGAACTATAATAATGTATTAAAGTCTATCGATAAGATAACTTCTGAAGAAGGATTAGCAATGTCCCCTAAACGAATTACAGTTTCCACTTCTGGAGTGCCAAAGATGATAAGAAAGTTAGCCGATGATGAAGTAAAATTTAATTTGGCAGTATCCTTACATTCTGCCATCCAAAAAATTCGGGAACAGATCATGCCTTTTGCAAAAAAGTTTACCTTATTAGATTTAAAAGAGTCTTTAGAATATTGGTATGAGAAAACAAATAGAAGAATAACCTATGAGTATGTGGTTTGGGAAGGGATTAATGATTCTACTGAAGATATAAATGCATTGGTTAAATTTTGTAGATATGTACCTTCTAAAGTAAATCTAATTGAATATAACCCTATAGAGGATGGAGAATTTAGACAAGCTTCTAGTCATGTGACCAATAGTTATATTGCAGCTCTAGAAAAAAATAGAATACCAGTAACGGTAAGGAGGAGTAGAGGGAAAGATATAGATGCTGCCTGTGGACAGTTAGCAAATAAGCAATAAAAAAGAGCGGCAATTGCCGCTCTTTTTATTAAATATAAAAAATAAAAGATTATTATTTCTTAATTATTTTGAAAGATTTTGTGCTTCCATCAATACTTACTTTAGCAACATAAATTCCAGTATCTAAAGAAGCAATATTTACAGTTTCATTAGAGTTAGAAAGTTTTTGTGAAACCACTTCTTGTCCTAATAAGTTAAACAATTTTACATTTTCTAAAGCTGTACTAGCAGTAAGATTTAATTGGCTGTTATTAACATAATAGTTAAAATCATTAAAAGAAGCATCTGCAATACTTAAAGTTACAGCTTCCACTTTAAAATCATCCATTAATAAAATAAACGAATCTTCAGCAACATAATTAATTGCAAGATAAATTTGCTCACCATCATATGCAGATAAATCAAAATTATACTCAATATAATCACCAATTGGAGCTTCAAATACTTCTCCACCTAAATCTGAAAAATCAGCTTGATCAGTTCCTGTAGTTGATACTAAAACTTTAAATTTTTCAAGACCAAAAGCATCTGTTATTGACTTTGCCCAAAAACTTAAAGAAGATCCAGTTGCACCTCCTAAATTGATTTGTGGAGAAATAAAATAATCATTATTTGTTAAATTTGTAGAAGCAAAAAAGAATAAACCTTTATCTCCTGTTTTAGCAACCCAATTAGGGTTTTGATCAGCATTTTCAGTTTGTGATCCAGATGGATCTGGTGTAGCTAGAGATGGATTGAAAATGATAGCAGTACCAATGTATTGTTCATTTACGAAATCATAATCAGCAGAACCATACGAAGCAAGTCCGTCATTATCATGCTGTGTCCAATCTCCAATTGATTCAATTTTGAAATCTTCATAAGTTTCAAAACTGTCTTCCCAAACAACTTCTTGTGCATTCATTGCAAAAGCAGCAAAAACTGCTGCTAATAGTGTAATTTTTTTCATAACGTTTTTTTTTTTTGTTTATTATTAATGCATCAAATGTAGGAATTAATAGGTGTTTTCTTTTACTCTATTACGGTAATTTTAACTTATTTTTGATATAGTATGAAGATCGTTTCACAAATAAAAACACCAATAGAATATGAGATGGAACTTTTTGAAAAAAAGTTCCTGCTTTCTATGTCCTCAAAGGTTTCTTTACTAAATCGTATAACTCACTATGTAGTAAATCGTAAGGGGAAACAAATGCGTCCCATGTTTGTTTTTTTAATTGCAAAAATGACAAATAATGGAGAGGTAAATGATAGAACATATCGAGGTGCTTCGGTTATCGAATTAATCCATACAGCAACCTTAGTTCATGACGATGTGGTAGATGAAAGTAACAGAAGACGTGGTTTTTTCTCTATAAATGCCCTATGGAAAAATAAAATAGCCGTTTTGGTGGGAGATTATTTGCTTTCAAAAGGATTATTATTGTCTATTGACAATGAAGATTTCGATTTACTTAAAATCATATCTGTGGCAGTTAGGGAAATGAGTGAAGGGGAATTATTGCAAATAGAAAAAGCGCGTAAACTTGATATAACCGAAGACGTATATTATGAGATCATTCGCCAAAAAACGGCTACATTAATAGCAGCATGCTGTGCCATGGGTGCAAAATCTGTTAATGCGCCTAAAGCAGAAGTAGAAGCTATGCGAAAGTTTGGAGAATTAATTGGTATGGCTTTTCAAATTAAAGATGACTTATTTGATTACGGAAGTGAAAAAATAGGAAAACCTACAGGTATTGATATAAAGGAGCAAAAAATGACACTTCCTTTAATTCATACACTTAATCATTGTTCGGAGAAGGAAAAGAGCTGGATCATTAATTCTATTAAAAATCATAATAAAGATAAAAGGAGAGTAAAGGAATTAATTGCTTTTGTAAAGGAAAAAGGAGGCTTAGAATATGCAGTCCTAAAAATGAAAGAATACCAACAAGAAGCACTTTTAATACTTCAAAACTATCCAGAATCTACATACAAAGACTCTTTAGTGATGATGGTTAATTATGTGATTGACCGAAAAAAGTAGATTTCAGATATTGCCTTTAGTAGGTAATTTGTATTGCTTTTTTTAATTTTGCTTACAGCTTACAGCTTACAGCTTACAGCTTACAGCTTACAGCTTACAGCTTACAGCTTACAGCTTACAGCTTACAGCTTA
>CAJXYJ010000184.1 GCA_913063255.1 uncultured Flavobacteriales bacterium
GATGTTTCTGAAAATGCTGGATCATTCGATTATTGGATTGTAAAGATCGATGGATCTGGAACAATAGAATGGGAAAAATCTTGGGGTTTTGAGGGTAATGATAGAGCTTTTGGTGTAATTCAAACCTCTGACGGTGGATATTTTGCTACCGGTTTTTTAGACGTTGGTTTTGTAGAAGGAGACGAAGGAAATGATCTTACAGATAGTCAAGCTACAAGAGCTTCACAACATAGTCTCGGTGATCTTTGGGGAATTAAAATGGATGCAGACGGAAATAAAATTTGGCGTCGATACTTTGGTGGATCCCATGTAGATCAAGGTAAAGACATTATAGAAACGGCTGATGGAGGGTTTTTGTTAATAGGTATATCAGAAAGTTCAGACTACGATATTTCAAACGCACGAGGCGCTAATGATTTTTGGATCGTAAAAGTTAATGCCGAAGGGGATATGCTTTGGGAAAAATCTTTAGGAGGCTCAGAATCTGAATTTGCATACTCTGTAACCAATACAACAGATGGCAACTTTATTATAACCGGAGACACAAGAAGCTCTGACTTCGATGTTTCTTCATTTAAAGGAAACGCAGATGTATGGGCAGTAAAATTTAACAGTTCCAATGGTAGTATCCTTTGGGAAAAAACCTTTGGAGGAACAAATTTTGACTCCTCTAGAGGCATCACTAGTCTTGACAACGGGAAATATCTAATTTCAGGAAATAGTAGTAGTTATGACTTAGATGTTAGCTCAAATAATGGGGTAAATGATGCTTGGACCTTTATTATTGACGAAGATGGAGATTTAGAATTCGAAGTAAATGTTGGTGGTACCAATATAGATTTTGCTATAGACGGAGTAGAAACATTAGACAACAAATTAGTTATTGTAGGATATACCGGCAGTAACGATATTGACATTACCTTAAACAAAGGAGGTAATGATTTACTAATTTATAAATTAAAATAAAAAAGAAAATGAAAAATATTGCCCTATTATTAATTTTAGCTATTGCCTTTGTAGGCTGTAATGATGACGATGATTCGCCTTCTAACGTAGTAATGTCAATAAATTTATCACAGAACTGGGATGAAACTAACGTTACAGCTGCAGATTTTGGCACTACAGAATTCACTAATCAAAACGGAGAGGTTTTAAAAATTTCAAAATTAAGATACTTAATTTCAAAAGTTACTCTTTATAATTCTTATGGAGATGCTATCGAATTACCTGGATACAACTTAGTAGATATTTCAGACGACAATACATTAAGTTTTACAAAAAATGCGGTATTCCCTCCAGGAACGTATACTCGTATTTCTTTTGTATATGGATTTAATGAAGAAGATAATATTGACAATGCCTATGAAGACTTAAATATAGACTGGGCTTGGCCTGATATGTTAGGTGGCGGATACCATTTTATGCAACAAGAAGGAACTTTTAAAGATCCAAATGGTGACCCTCAACCCTATGCTTACCATAACGGTACTGCAAGAGTAAGTGAAGGTGTTTTTGAACAAAATTTTATCACTGTGGATATAGACTTAGAGGATTATTCTATTAATGATAATGCTATAATTGATATCAAAATGAATATCGCTGAATGGTTTAAGAATCCAAATACTTGGGATTTAAATGTATTTAGTGGTGGTTTGATGGGTAATTACGATGCTCAAATAGATATGAATCAAAATGGACAAAACGTTTTTAGCGTAGATGTAGCTATCGTTGAAGAGTAAATAATTCCAATAAAAATATTATGAAATTAAATCTTATATCTTTAGTATTTCTATCTGTAATTCTATTTTCTTGTTCCAATGATGATTCAGGGCCAGATTATAATCCAACAGAGGTAGGCCTAGAAGTCCCTGAAATATTTGATTTATTATTACCAGACCCATTAATTCCAGCAAATAACCCTCAAACTGTTGAGGGTATTGCTTTGGGGAGAAAACTATTTTACGAGCCTCTTTTATCTGGAGATGGAACACAGGCTTGTGCAGATTGTCATTTTGCTGAAAATGCCTTTACAGATCCAGATCGATTTAGTACAGGAATAGACGGCTTAATTGGGGATAGAAATGCCATGCCAGTTTTTAATGTGGCTTGGAATTTTAATGAAAAATTCTTTTGGGACGGAAGAGCTTTAAGTGTAGAAGATCAAGCTTTTGGACCTGTTGTTAATCTTATAGAGATGAACAATACCTGGCCAAATGCAGTGGCAAGTTTACAAGCCACCGATAATTATCCAGATTTATTTTTAGATGCTTTCGGCACGGCAACAATAGACTCAGTTTTAGTTACTAAAGCCATAGCACAGTTTGAGAGAACCTTAATTTCAGGGAACTCTAGATTTGACAAACATCTATTAGGGGAAATTACACTAACAGATTCTGAGCTTAATGGCTTTAATGTTTTTATGGACGAAACAAAAGGAGATTGTTTTCATTGCCATGGTAGTGATGCAAATCCATTATGGACCGATAATATTTTTCATAACAATGGCCTAGATACTTCTTTTGAAGATATTGGCTTAGGAAAAGTTACTAATGACCCTCTTGATCACGGAAAATTTAAATCTCCATCCTTACGAAATTTAGCCTATTCTGCTCCTTATATGCATGATGGCAGGTTTGCTACTTTAGACGATGTAATTAATCATTATAGTGAAGGTTTGGTGTGGTCATATACTATAGATCCTTTAATGAAAACCTTTGCCGAAGGAGGAGTTCATTTAAGTCCTGAAGACAAGGCAGATTTAAAAGCTTTTTTACTATCCTTATCAGAACCTGAGTTTACAACAAATCCAGATTTTCAAGATCCAAACTAGCTTGTAATTAACCTAGTTTTTTTCATTTTTTTGGTTGGATTGACTAATGTATTTTCCAACAATAATAGCAGTAATTATTACTAAATAAAATTGCCCCATTAATCCAGTAAATATGGTAGCTTTCTGTGCCATTGGAGTAATTGGTGTAATATCTCCATATCCAATAGTCATTAAAGTAATATAACTAAAATACATTAATTCTTCTTTAACTGCCAAGCCACTAATTTCTGAAATTACAATACCGTTAAACGAATTTGGATACCAGAGGTCTACACTTAAAAAAATAAAAAAGCCTAAAAAGCCTAAAGAAATATAACCACTTATTAACCCTATAATTACGTTTCTATTTACACGTTTTGCAGACCAAACGTGTTTTATTATTTCAAAAGCTATAGTTAAATAGAATAAAAAGTAAACAAAAAAACCAATTTTATCGATTAGAAGCTTATCTCTATTTTCAATAAAATAAGACCCTATCAAAATGCCTTCGATAATCAATAAAGAAACAAAAAACCAAAGGAGTCTTCTTTTCTTAGAAATTAAATTGATCCCAGCTATTACATTGATAATTAAAAAAAATTGTGCTAAAATATTTTCATACAATTCCGAAGGAAAAACTAAGCTTCCAAAAAGAATAGATAATTGACTAATTAAAAATATCTCAAAACGATAATAGAAGATTTTCTTTAGCATATTTATTAAATTTCAAATAATTTTTCCCAATTACAACCAGTAAGTTATAACAAAATTAATAAAAATAAAAACCGCCAAATCTAAATTAGAAAAGGCGGTTAAGTATTTTAAATTGTTAAATACTTATTTCTTTAAGCTTTTAAAAACTGCTTTAGAATAAGACTTTGCTGTTTTTGTAACACTACTTGGATCCACAATTTTTGAAGTTATTAAGCCTATTAGTTGCTTATCTTCTGGTTGATCTAAGTTATAAATTAATGTTTCTAATATATAGGTTTTAGAAACTCTTGTAGTGGAAGTGCTAGGCACATAAGAACCATGAGTAGAATAGGACATATGATGACCATAATACCCATAAAACCCACCATAATAACCTGGATAATATCCATAACCACCATAACCACCATAAGATGCTCCAGCATAATAGCCTCCAGACTCTTCAGTAACTATTGCTTCGCTATAATCTTTAACCACAGAGATTAATACCCCGTGAAATCCTTCTTTTTCTATTAAATCCTGTATTTTATTATTTGCACTTTCTACAGATTTTTTATCGTTAGGATTTACATCTGGAAATTTTAAATAACTTTCCACAGCTTTTAAACCCCCAGCTCTTAAGTCGTTTGCCATTGCATCTTCAAAAGCTCTTCTTGCTTGAGCATTATCTGTTCTTGCAATTACCAAGATGTTTTTATCCTTAATTGTAGTAAGGTTATCTCCTTGCCAAGAATCTAATACACTAATACCTGAACATCCAGTAAGTAAAATTGCAAACCCAAAAAGGAGTATAGAATACATTGTTTTTTTCATAATAATTTGTTTTGATTAAATATTAATCAAATATACAAATTTGATTGAATGCACCTACAGAGATAATTTTTTAACTCTATTATTAAATTATCACATCCATTATAATACTTAAAAGTAGGACTGTATGAAATTTTTAACCTCTTGATTTATAATTCTTAAAATAGATGCTTATTTAATTATCTTTGGG
>CAJXYJ010000185.1 GCA_913063255.1 uncultured Flavobacteriales bacterium
GATGGTGGGGAAGATTTAAGAATGAAATACAGATATCTTGATATTAGAAGAAATCCTGTTCGTGAAAACTTAATTTTCCGTCATAAAGTAACTCAGGCAGTTCGAAATTATTTATCTGAAAAGGAATTTATTGAAGTTGAAACACCATATCTTATTAAATCAACTCCTGAAGGAGCTCGTGATTTTGTGGTTCCTTCTAGAATGAATGAAGGTCAATTTTATGCTCTTCCACAATCACCACAAACCTTCAAACAATTGTTGATGGTGGGTGGAATGGATAAATATTTTCAGATTGTAAAATGTTTTAGAGACGAAGATTTACGTGCCGATAGACAACCAGAATTCACACAAATTGACTGCGAAATGGCTTTTGTTGAGCAGGAAGATATTTTAAATACTTTCGAAGGATTAACACGCCATTTACTAAAAGAAATTAAAGGCGTTGATGCTGGAGAATTTCCTAGAATGACTTATGATGAAGCAATGCAACGCTACGGAAACGACAAACCAGACATCCGTTTTGGAATGGAATTCGGTGAGTTAAATAATGTCGCTCAACAAAAAGAATTTAAGGTATTTAATAGTGCTGAATTAGTTGTAGGAATTGCAGTCCCAGGCGGCAATAGTTATTCTAGAAAAGAAATTGATAAGCTAATAGATTGGATTAAACGTCCACAAGTTGGAGCTCTAGGAATGGTATACGTTCGTTGTAATGACGATGGAACTTACAAATCTTCTGTAGATAAATTTTACGATCAAGAAGATTTATCTAATTGGGCAAAAGCAACTGGAGGTGAAAAAGGAGATTTAATTTGTGTTTTATCTGGAGACACCAATAAGGTAAGGGCGCAATTAAGTGCTTTACGAATGGAAATGGCCGAACGATTGGGTCTGCGTAAAGCGGATGTATTTGCTCCACTTTGGGTAATTGATTTTCCATTATTAGAATGGGATGAAGATACCAAGCGTTATCATGCAATGCACCATCCATTTACTTCTCCAAAATCTGAGCAGATTGAGTTATTAAAAACCAATCCAGGCGATGTAAAAGCAAATGCTTACGATTTGGTGCTTAACGGAAATGAAATTGGCGGAGGATCAATTCGTATTCACGATAAGGAGACTCAAGCGATGATGTTTGATTATTTAGGATTTACTCCTGAAGAAGCTAAAGCACAATTCGGATTTTTGATGGATGCTTTTGAATATGGTGCGCCACCTCACGGTGGAGTTGCATTTGGATTGGATAGATTAGTATCTATTTTAGGAGGACAAGAAACCATAAGAGATTTTATTGCTTTTCCAAAAAACAATTCAGGAAGAGATGTTATGATCGATGCTCCTGCGGCTATAAATGTTACACAATTGAATGAATTACATTTAAAATTGGATTTATAATCTATTAATTTTACTTCATTAAAAGGAGTTTTTATTACTTTGAGGTATGCAAACTCAGATACGTACATGGCTTACTAAATTTTTAGTTTGGCGGTTTAAACACATATCGCACAAACAATTTGTTTATATAATTAGTATTGTCGTAGGGTTTTTATCGGGTGTTGGTGCTGTTGCCATTAAAAACTTCACTTACTTTATCCAGCATATTTTAGAAGGAAATTTAATAGAAAAATACCATACAGCATTTTACTTTATTTTTCCACTCTTAGGTCTAATCATTGTCTATTTAATATTAACCTATTTTTTCAGAAATAAAATAACACAAGGAATTCCAGCAACACTTTTTGCTATTTCTAAGAAAAAAGGGATTATAGAACCTTTTAAAATGATAGCAAGTCTGATTACAGCACCTATTACTGTAGGGTTTGGGGGTTCGGTAGGATTAGAAGGACCCACAGTAGCTACAGGAGCAGCGATAAGTTCAAATCTTTCAAGAATGCTTCATTTAAATCAAGCAACAAGAACATTACTTATTGGTTGTGCAGCTGCAGGAGCAATGTCTTCTCTCTTTAAAGCACCTATTGCTGCAATCATTTTTGCGATAGAAGTCTTTAGTTTAGACCTTACTTTAGTTTCACTAATTCCATTATTATTAGCTTCTATTTCGGCTATAATAACTTCCTATTTTTTCTTTGGAAATGATGTTCTTTTGCCCTTTAGTGTACAGGATGAATTTCTATTAAGTGACATCCCATTTTATATCCTTTTAGGAGTTGTTGCTGGATTTGTTTCTATCTATTTTACCGAAACTTTTGAACGTATTCAAAAACTTTTTGATAAAATTTCATCTCCAATCAAACGTCTTTTTATTGGGGGCATTGGTATTGGTATTTTAGTGTATTTTGTTCCTCCACTTTTTGGGGAAGGGTTTGATGTAATCAATAGTATTGTTCAAGGAAATCTAAATGAGGCACTGGAGAATAATTTTTTTAATTTAGACACTTCCAGTATTTGGGTTATAATTGGCTTATTATCAGGATTGGTATTTTTAAAAGTTATTGCCAGTAGTTTAACATTTGGTGCTGGTGGTGTAGGAGGAATTTTTGCTCCCACTTTATTTATGGGAAGCATTATGGGAAATGTTATTGCTAAAATAATTAATAATACTGGACTCTTATCTTCACCTATTTCGGAAAGTAACTTTACACTTGTTGGGATGACTGGATTAATGGCAGGAGTTTTACACGCGCCCTTAACCGCTATATTCTTAATCGCTGAAGTTACTGGTGGCTACGAGTTATTTATACCCTTAATGATTACCGCTGCTATTTCGTATTCCATTACAAAATATTTTATGCCACACTCGGTTTACGCAATGGAATTAGGAAGAAAAGGGGACCTTATAACACATAACAAAGATCATGCGGTTTTAACCTTGATGGATTTAAAAAAGGTAGTGGAAACTAATTTTATAGAAGTGTCTCCAAATATGTCTTTAAAGAAAATAGTAAAACAAGCTATTGTAATTTCAAATCGAAATATATTTCCTGTAGTTAATGAAAAAACAAAAGCACTTGAAGGTATTATTTTGCTAGACGACCTTCGTCCAATTATGTTTAACAAATCTTTGTATAAAAAGGTTTTTGCAAGCGAATTAATGCAGAACCCCCCTGCTATTATATATTTAGATAAAGATAAAATGACCGATGTAATGAAAAAATTTCAGGATACTGGAGCTTGGAATCTCCCAGTTGTTAAAGACAATTGTTATGTAGGCTTTGTATCTAAATCTAAATTACTAACAGCATATCGAAGAAAATTAATAGATTTTTCAACTAAATAAATTAATCCTATGAAACGCCTTTTACAATCTTTATTACTTATTAATATTGTTGGACTTAGCTATGGATTTTATATAAAATCTGAAAATATAGTCCAAGGAGAACTTATTATTGGGCTTTCCTTAGTTCTTGGATTTTTTATTATAATGCCTCTTTTTATTTATCATCGATGGAAAAATAAAAATGTAAAAGACTATATGCTTTCTAAAGAAAATATAGAAAAGATGAGAGAATATAACGACTCCAAAGACAATAAAAGCTAGTTAACACAAAGGATTACAAGTGGTTCTTTTATAATTTTTTATTTTTTTAGAAAAATTTAATAAATCTGTTATCTTTGAAAGATTATTAATTATTATTTTATTTACAATGGAAGGAACAGTAAAATTTTTTAACGAATCTAAAGGTTTTGGATTTATTACAAACGATGACACAGGAAAAGACATCTTTGTACACATAACCGGTCTTAGCGGCGATGCATTAAACGAAGGAGATAAAGTTGAATACGTAGAAGAAGAGGGCAGAAAAGGAACAGTTGCAGCTCAAGTTCGTCTTATTCACTAATAGGATATAGATTACAAGCTTTAAAAAACCCTTTTGAAAAACAAAAGGGTTTTTTATTAATTCAAATTTCTTTTTTCAATAAAGAATTTCTTCAGTAATTGAGATGTTTCTTCTGCCATAATACCTCCCTGCATTTTAGTTTTTGGGTGCAATTTCGATTTTAAGTTTATATATCCCCTTTGTTCATCTCTTGCCCCGTATACTATTTTAGATATCTGACTCCAAAACAAAGCTCCTGCACACATTTGGCAAGGCTCCAGTGTAACATACAAAGTACAATCTAAAAGATATTTACCGCCTAAATAATTAGCTGCTGCTGTAATGGTTTGCATTTCTGCATGCGCAGTTACATCGTTTAAGGTTTCGGTAAGATTATGACCTCTTGCTATAATTTGATTATTTGCAACAATGACAGCACCAATAGGCACTTCTCCTTTTTTAAAGGCTTCTTCGGCTTCTTGTAAAGCCATTTTCATAAAATAAGTATCGTCGAATGGTTGTATCAAATTAATCGTTATTTATTTATTATCGGTCACTGAGTAATTCAAAAAACATTTTTGAATTGTATCGAAGTGTCAGTATTCAGTATTCAGTATTCAGTATTCAGTATTCAGTATTCAGTATTCAGTATTCAGTATTCAGTATTCAGTATTCAGTATTCAGTATTCAGTATTCAGTATTCAGTAT
>CAJXYJ010000186.1 GCA_913063255.1 uncultured Flavobacteriales bacterium
ATTAACATACAAGTGAATAGAGCTTTAATTAAAAGACAAATTGCCTCACTTTTTGGAGAAGAATTGGCCAACGAATACACACGACAAATTGAATCTCATGAAATTTATGTACATGATGAAACCTCACTTAAACCCTATTGCGTTTCCATAAGTATGTACCCCTTTTTGTTTGATGGGCTTACCAAATTAGGCGGAGAAAGTCGAGCTCCAAAACACTTAGAGAGTTTTTGTGGTGAGTTTGTCAACCTAGTATTTGCCATTAGTTCACAATTTGCAGGTGCTTTGGCAACGGTAGAGTTTTTAATGTATTTCGATTATTTTGCTAAAAAAGATTATGGTGAAAATTATATGGTAAGCCATAGGGATTTAATCGCCAATCACCTTCAACATGTGGTGTATGCAATTAATCAACCTGCTGCTGCTAGAGGCTATCAATCTGTTTTTTGGAATATCTCTTTATACGACGAAAGTTATTTTACAAGTATGTTTGGGGATTTTGTTTTTCCAGATATGGCCAAGCCACAATGGGAAGATTTAAAAAAATTACAATCCTTTTTTCTAACATGGTTTAATGAGGAGCGCAACCAAGCAGTTTTAACTTTTCCAGTAGTAACTGCTGCCATGTTGGTAAAAGATGGGCAGCCAGTAGATACAGAATTTACCGAAATGTGCGCTAAAGAATTAAGTGAAGGGAATTCATTTTTTATCTATCAATCTGAAAGTGCAGATAGTTTGGCTTCTTGTTGTCGTTTGCGAAGTGAAATCAGTGATAACACCTTTAGTTATTCACTAGGTGCTGGAGGAGTTGCCACAGGCTCTATTAATGTAATTACTCTTAATATGAATCGCCTTATTCAGAAAGGTGCAAATATTAAAGAAGAAGTACAAAAAATTCATAAATACCAAGTGGCTTATAGAAAACTCATTGAAGGTTATGAAGCTTCTGGATTATTACCTGTTTACAAAGCAGGCTTTATTAGTTTAGACAAGCAATTTTTAACCATAGGAATTAACGGAATGGTAGAAGCTGCCGAAAGTCAAGGAATTCATGTAAGTAATAATGCTACTTATAAAAAGTTTGTAAATAAATACCTGAAGGTGATTTATGACGAAAACAAACTTGCTAAAAAAGAATACGGCTATATGTTTAATACCGAGTTTGTCCCTGCAGAAAACCTTGGAGTAAAAAATGCGAAATGGGATCGTGCAGACGGACTTTTTGTGCCAAGAGATTGTTATAATTCCTATTTTTATGTGGTAGAAGATCACGGCACCAATTCTTTGGATAAGATTATTCTTCACGGTAATGAAAACATTAAATATCTAGATGGAGGCTCCGCTTTACATCTTAACCTAGAAGAAACACCAAATAAAGATGGCTTTGTAAATCTTCTTCATGCCACAGCAAAAGCAGGTTGTAATTATTTTTGCTTTAATATTAGAATTACAATTTGTAACGATTGCAACCATATAGACAAACAAACAATACAACAATGTAAAGAATGTGGGTCTAAAGACGTGGATCATGCCACTCGTGTGATTGGATATTTAAAACGTGTTTCTAGTTTTAGTAGTAACCGCCAAACGGAACATGATTTAAGACATTATCATATAAAACCTCCTTCAGATTCGTTAGCTAAAAACAGAGTTTGTACTTTTGCAAAGCATCAAAAACCTAATGAGACTGTTTTTGATAAAACGTTATATACAGAGTAGAAAATAATTATTGAATGTCTGGTCGAGCGCAGTCGAGACCTCATCACAATGTTCTCGACTGCGCTCGAACGGACAATAAGAAGCTACTCGTTTCCAAATTAATTAAAATGACGATTGCTGAAATACATCAACAATTAAAGAGGTATCAAAAATCTGAAAAAAAGATATTTGTTACCTCTTCTTTTCAAACACATAGCATCCCATTATTACATGTTTTAAGTAATTCTGGAGTGCCTATCGATGTGTTATTTATAAATACAGGATTTCATTTTCCTGAAACCGTTGCTTTTAAGGATAAAGTAAAAAAACTATTGGATTTAAACGTCATAGATGTTCGTTCTCAAGTTCCTAAAAGCCTTCAAAAAGATGAAGAAGGACATTTTTATTTTGCTTCAGATTCAGATTATTGTTGTTTTTTAAATAAAACACAACCCCTAGAACCTTATTTAATGCAATATGATGTTTGGATTACGGGAGTACGTTCCGATCAAAGTTCAGATAGAAAAAAAATGAAAACTGAGCAAGATGCTCCTTTTAATACACTTCGGTTTCACCCTCTTTTAGATTGGAGTCCAAAACAAATTTACGAATATCGAATACTTCATAATTTGCCAGAACACCCTCTAGACAAAAAAGGATACCAAAGCATTGGTTGTGCTCCTTGTACCAGAAAATTTGATATTAACGACGAGCGAAGTGCCAGATGGTTCGGACAAAATAAAACCGAATGTGGTTTACATAAAGATTTAATAAAATAAGATGAATATACTCGTAACCGGTGGCGCTGGATATATAGGAACGGAATTAATTTACGCTCTTGAAAAAGAAAATAGTATAGATTCTATTGTGATTTATGATAATTTAAGCAGAAATAATTACAACTTATTTTTAGGTAGGTCAAAATTGAATTCTAAAAAAGTACGCTTTGTAAAAGGAACTATATTAGATTCTCGTAAGCTAAAAGTGGAAATCGATAAGGCAGATGTAGTATTTCATTTAGCTGCAAAAGTTACCACTCCATTTGCAGATCATAATCCACATGAATTTGACCAAACCAACAATTGGGGGACTGCAGAATTGACTTATCTATTAGAAAACAGTAATGTTTCAAAATTTATTTATGCCAGTAGTGTTTCGGTATATGGTGCTTCAGAAAAAGAAATTGATATCACAACTCCACTTCAACCAAAAACATTTTATGGGATTTCTAAATTAAATGCCGAAAAACATGTCGCTAGACTTCAGAATTTGGGTATTGAAACCTATACACTTCGTCTTGGAAATGTTTATGGATATAGTAAAAGCATGCGGTTTGACTCTGTAATTAACAAGTTTATGTTTGAAGCTAATTTCAGAAATCATATTCGTATTTATGGAGATGGAAATCAGATGCGATCTTTTATCCATATCAATCGATTATGTAATTTACTGAAGAATGTTGTTATTGAAAATACACTAAAACCTGATGTTTATAATCTGGTAGAACATACCTATAGCATAAATGATATTGTAGATGAAATAAAAGAGGTGTATCCCAATCTAGAGCTTACTTATTTAACACAGAACATGAATATGCGAAGTCTGAGAGTACAATCAGATTCTAGAATTCCAGAACTTTCTATTTTAGAAAATAATCTAAATAATGATCTTGCTGAATTTAAAAATCATTTTAGTTTTTAGAAACTGAACTTAAATGTCATTCAGAGCAAATCGAAGAATCTCAAATTATTAACAATATGAAATATCTATTCTTAGTTACACTTTTAGTATTCGTCTCTTGCAAACAAAATGAAGAAAAGAAACCAGTCCCTGTAATAGAACAACAAGAGGAGATCGTTGAAGAAACTCATGAAAGTGTTGATGGAGTTGTTACTTTAAATAACGGAAAATTGTGGTTAGCAAATCCTGAAACAACCGAAGGAATAATAAAAATGAAAGAGAGAATGAACTCTTTTAATGACTTTGAGAAAAAGGAAGCTTATGCAACTTTAAAAGAAGGTTTAGAAACAGATTTTACTGAGTTATTCCAAAAATGTACCATGAAAGGGGAAGCCCATAACCAATTACACAATTATCTTTTCCCTTTTATAGATTTGTTTGATGGCTTAGAGTCATCAGATTTAGAAACTTGTAAAAAGAGTTTTAACGAACTAAAGAATCATTTAAATGAATATTCATCTTACTTTGAATAGATTGGTTAAAACTTATAACTAACCGCTGCAATAAAATTAATTCCTGCAGCTGCAATCCCCGAAGAATAGGTGCGATAACGTTGGTTCGTTATATTCTCTAAAGTTGTATTAATTTGCAATGCATCTGTTAACTGATATTGAGCACCAAAATTTAAAGTATACCAAGAAGGGGAATATGGATTTCCGTTTTCATCTAAAGCATACATATACGCTTTATTTTGCTCTTCTGGAGAAAGGTCTTCATAATCAAATTGACCGTTATAAATAGTAAATGCATCTAATTTTAGTTTTTTACATTTCCAAACTAAATGTGCATTTCCAAATTGTGGCGCTACATGTCGTACAGCAACTTTACTACCACCTTCTTCAACTTGATGCCCACCGGTATAATTATATTGAGATGTAAATTGTATGTTTTCAGTAAAATTAATTTCTACTCCCGCTTCAAAACCATAAAT
>CAJXYJ010000187.1 GCA_913063255.1 uncultured Flavobacteriales bacterium
GAGTATAAAGAAAACGGTTTACAAAAAGAATTTAAAGGGCACTTTACCCTAAAAAGATAGAAAAATTATTATGAATAAAATGAAAAAGCCATCCAATATTGGATGGCTTTTCTATTTAGAAATAAATAGTTTAGTTTAATTCATATACTATACTCAAAGTGTAATTATTATTAATAGCTTCAATAGATGCAGTGTTAGTTAATCCTATTGAATAAAGTTGTTGTTCACGTTCTTGTTGCGTTCTAGAATAAGAAAAATCAAGACTATAATTCCCAAAATTATACCCAATTCCCGTTGAAAATCCATTTAAATCTTCAATTATAGTTTTGTTTTTATATGGGCTTTCTTCAAATATATAACCCCCTCTAAAACTTACTTGATTATATCTATATTCCCCTCCAACATTAATACTTGAAGCTCCTTTTAATTCATTTTTAATATTATTATTTGCAGAAGAAAAAGCAGGGTCATTAGTAGGGCTAAACTTAGAAAAAGAATAATCTTTATAATTATAATCAAAACTAATGAGCCCATGTTTTCCGAAAATATAAGCAGTACTAGCAGAAATTTTCCAAGGCGTTCTTAACTGATATTTATAAAAAACATTTATAATTCTTGGATCCACAATTGCATTAAGTGTTGAATTGCCAACTGTTCTTTGAGTTTCTAAATATTGTATAGTTTCTTCATAGATATCATACCAAATAGGAGTGTCGTATGTTATACCAAGCCTTAGTCCTTCAGTAACTTTAGCGATAGCTCCAAATTGTGCAGAAAACCCCCAGCCATATACAGATAGGTTGTTTTCAAAACCTACTTTATTGACTATACTACCTGGGTTAGTGTTAGATTCAAATAGGTATGTGGATTGCCTATAGCTAATATTATTACTGTTTAAATTAACCCCTAAAGAAAACTTGTCATTAATTTGTGTTGCGAAATTAAAAGTAAATTTCCCACTATATCCACTTGAATAAGAACTGTATTCTTGATTAAAACTGCCAGGTGCAATATTAGAAATATATACCGTGTTTCCTGGGTTTTGAGGGTCTACAGGATTTATTATAAAGCCTTGGTATCCTAAAAAGGCATTTTGCTCTGCTACCCCATAATTTTCTCCTAAATATCGATATAAACTAGAAATTGATTCCCCACTTTGTAGTTGAAGTAAATTTAAAGGAACTCCTTGTGCTTGTTCTAAAAAGAAATCATCAATAGAACTGTTACTGGTTCCTTTTATAAATAAATCCTCATCATAATTTTGAGTGGATATGTAGTTTATACCAAAAGTAAATTTATTAAAAGTGGATCCTAGATTAGGGTTGTACATCACAAAAACAAATCCTGCTTGATTAAATTTAAGATTAGCGTCTGAAGCCTCGGTGTTTGTGTTAAAGTAGCTTGCTTTATTTCTCTTATCCACTACAGATAAAGAAGCAGATCCTGAACTTCTTGAAAAAATGGCGCTACCAGCTGGATTTATTGTCATGGCTGCTGCATCACCTCCTAAGGCACCAAAAGCACCACTCATTGCATTAAACCTAGCTGTTCCGTTAAGTGCTTCTGTAGAGTAACGCAATGCATCTGTAATATTTTGAGCATTAGAAAAAGTCATAGAAAATACTATGATGAGTAAGAAATAAAATCTTTTCATAGAATATAGAATTAATAAATTTTATTGATTAGGTTTTAACTTCCGCCGCGTCTTCCGCCACCGCCACGGGATCCACCGCCACCACCTCGGTAACTGCTACCACTACTTCGAGAGCTTCCGCCAGAGCTTCTATAAGAATTAGATCTTGAGCTAGAACTTGGTCTTGTATAACTATTAGTGGATCTTCTTGTTGAGTTATTTCTACTATAAGATGAGTTTCCTGATCGTCGAGCGCTTGTATTTCCTCTACTGTAACTAGATCTCCTGCTGGATTCACCTCTAGAATAGGAGCCACTTCTACTTGTAGAATAAGATCTTCTGCTATTTGTATATCCTGTTCTTCCTCTAGAACTAGAATATCTATTATTTCCTCTATAAGCTGTTCTTCCGGCATAGGCACTGTTTCTTCTCCCTCGATTATAAGCATATCCATACCCTGAGCCGTATCCATATCCATAACCATATCCATAATAAGGGGAGCACCATCCATAGTAAGGATAGCCCCAGCCCCAGCCATAATATGGATAACCCCATCCATACGAGATTCCCCAATACCCTCCATAGTAATAAGGGCTGTAGCCAAAACCGCCATAGACATTTACAGATACTTCGGTTCCATTAGTTCCCCAAGCACCATATCCTTCATCATAATATTCGGTTTCTTCAGTAACAACATATCCATTCTCATCTAAACTTTCTGAAGTATAATAAGCTTCAACATCTGTAATAATAGCATCTTCTTCGGGTACATCTTTATAGGTAAGTTCTTTAGTCTTAAAATATTGTTTGTAGTAATTATTTTTATCCTCTTCTATTGTAGATGTATCTTCTTCAGCTGTACTGGTGTTATTGGAAGAATAAATTCCATCCGCTTCATAATCATTATTGTCATGAGTCCCACAAGAAATAAGTAGTAATAGTAAAAATAAAGTTACTGTAAATGAAATTGATTTTTTGAAGTAATTTGTAAAGGTTTTCATAACAACTGCAATTAAATTGTTGGACATTATAAATTTAGTTAGTTTTGCCGAGAAATAAAATATATTTAACATATTTACAATATTTGTGCCAAAACAAAGACTATGGCTAAAAACCTTACAAAACGAAGCGAAGATTACTCAAAATGGTATAACGAACTAGTACTTCAAGCAGATCTTGCTGAAAATTCTGGTGTAAGAGGCTGTATGGTTATTAAGCCATATGGTTTTTCAATTTGGGAAAAGATGCAAGCAGAACTAGATAGAATGTTTAAAGAAACAGGTCATCAAAATGCTTATTTCCCTCTATTTATACCAAAATCATATTTCAGTAAAGAAGCGAGTCATGTAGATGGCTTTGCAAAAGAATGTGCTGTTGTTACTCATTATAGACTAAAAGATGATGGAAAAGGTGGAGTTGTAGTCGACCCTGATGCAAAGTTGGAGGAGGAATTAATTGTACGACCTACTTCAGAAACTATTATATGGGATACTTATAGAAAATGGATACAATCGTATAGAGATTTACCACTTTTAATAAACCAATGGGCAAATGTGGTACGTTGGGAAATGCGAACAAGATTGTTCCTTCGTACAACAGAATTTTTGTGGCAAGAAGGGCATACTGCACATGCAACAAAAAAAGAAGCGATTGCAGAAACAGAACAGATGCTAGACATTTATGCTGAGTTTGCTGAAAACTATATGGCTATTCCTGTTGTGAAAGGTCTTAAAACGGAAAGTGAACGATTTGCTGGAGCATTAGAGACTTATTGTATTGAAGCGTTAATGCAAGATGGGAAGGCTTTACAGGCAGGAACATCACATTTTTTAGGTCAGAATTTTGCAAAAGCATTTGATGTAAAATTTACAGCAAAAGATGGAAAGCAAGATTATGTTTGGGCGAGTTCTTGGGGAGTTTCTACACGACTAATGGGAGCTTTGATAATGACGCATAGCGATGATAAAGGCTTAGTGTTGCCTCCTAATTTAGCCCCTGATCAAGTGGTTATTGTTCCTATTTATAGAAGTGATGAACAATTTGAATTAGTAAGCAAAGTTGCTAATGAAGTAATGAGTGAACTTAGGGCTAAAGGAGTTCGTGTTAAATTTGACAATAGAGATACGCATAAGCCAGGCTGGAAGTTTAATGAATACGAATTAAAAGGAGTTCCTGTTAGATTAGCAATAGGACCTAGAGATGTCGAGAATGGTACTTTAGAGCTTGCAAGAAGAGATACCTTAACTAAAGAATCAGTCTCTAGAGACGATGTCTCAGATATAGTTGTAGCGCTAATGGATGAAATTCAAAAAAACCTGTATAAAAAAGCTCAAAACCATAGAACGGAAAATACAAGTGAGGTTTCCACTTACGATGAGTTCAAAGAAGTTTTAAAAACCAAAGGTGGATTTATTTATGCGCATTGGGATGGAACAAATGAAACCGAAGAGAAGGTTAAAAAAGAAACAAAAGCGACCATAAGATGCATACCTTTAGACGCTAAGGATGAAGATGGAATTTGCATGGTAACTGGAAAACCATCCAAAAGAAAAGTGCTGTTTGCAAAGGCTTATTAAATATTTTTGAAAAAAGTTGGATAAGACTTGTTGCATTCAAAAATAGTTGTATTTTTGCACCCGCATTAGAAATATAATGGTCCGTTCGTCTAGGGGTTAGGACGCCAGGTTTTCATCCTGGTAACAGGGGTTCGATTCCCCTACGGACTA
>CAJXYJ010000188.1 GCA_913063255.1 uncultured Flavobacteriales bacterium
CAGCTTACAGCTTACAGCTTACAGCTTACAGCTTACAGCTTACAGCTTACAGCTTACAGCTTACAGCTTACAGCTTACAGCTTATAAAACCCCCAGGCAACTATTTTAATATAACTTGCGTCTATATAAATAGAAGCGTTATTATAACACACACCATTTGAAAGTTGTTTCCTTACATAAAAACTATCAATCTCTTATTCGGAAAGCGAGTAAGGGTAATAAGAAATCACAGCACCAGTTGTTTGAGCTCTTTGCGCCTAAAATGTTTAGTGTATGTAGACAATACCTCAAAAATAAGGATATTGCTGAAGAGGTGATGCTTACTGGGTTTTTAAAAGTTTTTACGCATTTAAAGTCGTTTAATTCTGAAGGAAGTTTTGAAGGTTGGATTCGAAGAATTATGATTAATGAGTCCATATCGCAACTTCGGAAAGAGAAAAAAATACTTTTTGATGAAGAAGTGGCTCTTGATAATTCAATGAATTTTGTCACCTATTTAGAGACTGAATTAGAAGTGGAGGAAATTCAGAAAATTATCGACACTTTACCTGAAGGATATAAAACGGTTTTTGTGTTATATGCTGTAGAAGGGTACAAACACAGTGAGATTTCAGAACTATTGCAAATTTCTGAAGGCACCTCTAAAAGTCAGTTGTTTAAAGCTCGAAAAATGCTTCGCTCAATAATTGAAAAACAAAATATTGTGAATTATGGAACCCATTAAATTTGAAGAACATATCCGCGAGAAATTACAAGAAAGAGAAATTTCTCCTTCCATTAAATCCTGGGAAAAACTGGAAAAGCATTTAGAGAATTCCAATCCGAATAAAAAAACAAATAAATCATTATGGTTTGCTATTGCGGCAGGTTTTATTGGAATTATAATAGTGACTTCATTTGTTTTGAATGAAGAATTTTTTTCACCTCAATTTGCTCCAAAATTAGTCGAAGAGATTATTCCAAGCGATGTAATCACCCCTAATGATAATAAAGAAAATATTGTCATCAATGATAAACAAGGGACTAAGGATGAGATTGTAGAGATGCCAAAGGAAAAGGCTATAAAAACCATTCCACCTACAAAAGAAAATACTATAGCTGTTGATGATGCTATTGCTGTTAATGAAAAGAAAGAGAACTCTTTTATTGAAAATACTCCTTTAGAAGATGCTATTTCTGATGAATATATCTCCGAATCTAAAGTTGCTATAGAAAATAGTAGTGAGGAAGTTTTTATCAACTCAAAAGTAGAAGAAGTGGTTGCCCAAGTCCAAGCCCTTCAAGAAAGTGATAATACGGTAAGTGCTGAGGAAATCAATTCTTTATTGTTAAAAGCACAAGATGAAATTCATTCTCGAGAAATTATAAGCAATAAAAAAGTGGACGCTACAGCACTTTTGAACATGGTAGAATCTGAGTTAGAAACGAATTTTAGAGATAAGGTTTTTGAAGCACTAGGCGATGGATATGAAAAAGTAAGAACTGCAGTTGTAGAAAGAAATAATTAAATCAAATTAAAAAAACACTTTGAGTAAAGAAGTGAATATTCATCAAAATCAATCAAAAAAAAACAATTATGAGAATCATTACATTAAGCATTTTAATAACACTTTGGATGCTGCCAATTACTGCAAATTATGCCCAAGAGGTGGATATTACCATAACGGTAGAGTCTTTAGAAAGCTCTAAAGAAAAAATTATAAAAGAAGAAAAAGATGCTTTAAAACAGGAGGTAGAGAAAGTAAATGAACGTTTAGAAAATAATGAAATAAACCAAAAGGAAGCGGATAAATTAAAAGGGGAAGCAGCAGAAAAACATGCACTCAATATTGAAAACAGAATTGCAATCATCGAAAATAAGATTGCATTATTAGAGCGAAATGGAGAAGAAACAATTGTGCATATTGGAAAAAACAAAGTGATAGTTGATGTTTTTGATGATGGTGATTTTGTAAGTATTTCATTAAATAAAGAAAAGAAATTTGATAAAAGAACTACCAGCAGGTTGGTGGTTGCTTTTGGACTTAATAATTTAATAACAGAAGGAGAGTCTTTTAACGATACAGAAATTAAAATTGGCGGGAGTAGGTTTTTTGAATTGGGCTGGGCATGGAAGACAAGAGTATTTAAAGAGACTAATTGGTTGCGAATTAAATATGGGTTTTCCTTTAGTTGGGATGGCTTAAAGCCAATAGATAATCAATATTATGTAGATATTGGGGAAGAAACGGTGTTGATGGTACATCCACAAAACCTGGATAAAGCAAAGCTAAGAGTTGACAAACTAATCTTTCCTGTTCATTTTGAGTTTGGATCTTCAAAAAAGAAGGAATATACTAACTATTTTAGATATTCAACTTATAAACAGTTTAAAGCTGGAATAGGTGGTTTTGCAGGTTTTAAAATGAGTTCTCGTCAAAAATTAAAATACAAAGAAGATGGTTCAAATAAAAAAGAAAAAATTAAAGCAAGTTATAATACCAACAATGTAATGTATGGATTAAGCGGATATATTGGTTGGGGATGGACAGCTTTATATGTGAGATATGAAATAAACCCATTGTTTAAAAACAATCCAGTGGATCAACACAATATTTCTATGGGATTACGTTTTGACATGTAACCATCACTAACTGTTGTTTTTAATTTTTATAAAGCTTCATTCTTGTCTTAAAGAGTGAAGCTTTTAAATTTGTTTTGTTAATAAATAAGTACGCGTAAAAGCTCTCTTTTTTAATCAGAATTTCACATCTTTGAATACTTATTATGATTTCAAAAGTTACCATAGATAATGTATTTGAAGCTGCTCGATTAGAGGAGGTTATCGGTGATTTTGTTCAATTAAAAAAAGCGGGCGTTAATTTTAAAGGTTTGAGTCCTTTTTCAGATGAACGAACTCCAAGTTTTGTTGTCTCTCCTGTAAAACAAATTTGGAAAGATTTTTCGAGTGGAAAAGGAGGGAATGTGGTTTCATTTTTAATGGAACACGAACATTTTACCTATCCTGAAGCTGTTAAATATTTAGCTAAAAAATACGGAATTGAAATTGAAGAAACCGTTCAATCCGACGAGCAAAAAGAACAAGCTGACGAAAGAGAAAGTCTTTATTTGGTAAGTGAATATGCGAAAAAACAGTTTCACAATACATTATTAAAATTAGAAGAAGGTAAAGCAATTGGCCTTACTTATTTTAAGGAAAGAGGATTTAGTCAGGAAACTATTGAAAAGTTTATGTTGGGTTATTCACCCAATCAATGGGATGCATTTACTAGTAAAGCGATTAGAGATGGTTATCAACTTGATTTTTTAGAAAAAACAGGCTTGACCATAGTAAAGGGAGAAAAGCAATTTGATCGATTTAAGGGTAGAGTAATGTTTCCAATCTTGAGTATGAGTGGTCGTACTTTAGGATTTGGTGGTAGAATATTAACCAACGATAAAAAGGCTGCAAAGTATCTTAATTCTCCAGAAAGCGATATTTACCATAAGAGTAAAGTGCTTTATGGAATTTATCAAGCAAAACAAGAAATTGCAAAAGAAGATAATTGTTATTTGGTAGAAGGTTATACCGATGTGATTCAGTTTTACCAAACAGGTGTTAAAAATGTGGTGTCTTCTTCAGGAACCGCACTAAGTCCAGATCAAATTCGACTTATAAACAGGTTGACACAAAACATAACCGTACTTTTTGATGGGGATGCTGCAGGTTTACGAGCATCTTTAAGAGGGATAGATCTTATCTTGGAGCAAGGGATGAACGTGAAAATTTGCACTTTCCCAGAAGGTGAAGATCCAGACAGTTTTGCCAAAAACAACAGCTTAGAAGAACTTCGTTTATATTTAGAAGAAAACGCTCAAGATTTTATCAATTTTAAAGCTTCCTTATTAGCATTAGAAGCAAAAAATGATCCTATAAAAAAAGCAAACACCATTCGAGATATGGTGGAGAGTATTGCGAAAATTCCAGATGTAATTAAACAAGAAGTGTATTTAAAAGAATGTTCAAGAATCATGGATATTTCTGAAGAAGTTCTTTTTAATACCCTTGCTCAAATACTTAAGAAAGATAGGAAAGATGCTGGGAAGCAAGTGCCAACTAGTAATAAGGCTTTTGAAGTTATCCCTTCAAAAAAAGAAACAGTTAAAAAGGTAGATTTTCAATTTCAATTGGAAAGAAAAATAATTGAACTTCTACTATTATATGGGACTGAAGAAGAAGATTTTGAAGAGTTAACTCTTGAGTCTAATGAATCTGGAGAAATAACATATAAATCTGAAATTATACAAACTAAAGTTTACGAAAAAATTTATCTCGATTTACAGGAAGATGAAATTGAGTTTGC
>CAJXYJ010000189.1 GCA_913063255.1 uncultured Flavobacteriales bacterium
AATCCGAAGTTTTTTATAAATGCTATTGCTGGCTTTTGATTTTGATATCGGTTTACCACCGTCATTTTTAAAACATCTGTTTCTGTATTTGAAACTAGATTTCCATCTTTAAGTAAACTCTCTTGAATGATTTCATTGGTAACTAGTTCCCCTTCTAAAGCTTCAATAACTCTAATTTTTTCAGAAGAAGAATTAATCCTAAAATCGGTTACTTCCTTTTTGTTTGTATTAAAATTGTTTAAAATTTCAAAGGGAACAGATTTAATATTTGAAATCCCTTCAGAAAAAACCAATTCTCCATCAATATAGGTTTGTTTTGTTTTAAATTCCTTCAAATCTTCCACCACAATAAAATCTGCAGGATCTCCTTCTTGTAATAAACCAACATCTAGATTATAATGAGTAACAGGGTTGATACAGGCTGCTTGCAATACTTTATAAAGATCCATTCCTTTTGTAATGGCTCTTGCACATAGTTTATTGATATGACTAACTAATAAATCGTCGGGATGTTTGTCATCACTACAAAACATCATATTCTCATGATGGTCTGGAAGTAAGTTGATAAGTGCTTCAAAATTTTTAGCTGCAGATCCTTCACGGATAATTACTTTCATTCCTTTTTGAAGTTTTTCCAAACCCTCTTCGTATGTAAAACATTCATGGTCTGTTGTAATTCCAGCAGCGATATAAGTAGAAATGTCTTTTCCTCTCAATCCAGGAGCATGTCCGTCTACAGGTTTATTATAATGTTTTGCCCAAGCTATTTTTTTCATCACCTCCTTATCTTGGAATAAAACTCCAGGATAATTCATCATTTCTGCCAAGTATTTTATTTCAGGTTTTTGAAGAAGCGTTTTTATATCTTCGGAATCAATCACAGCACCAGCCGACTCAAATGAAGTAGCAGGTACGCATGAAGGAGCACCGAAATTAAATTTAAAAGGAACTTTGTTTCCATTTTCAATCATAAATTCAACTCCTGGAACCCCTAATACATTTGCAATTTCATGAGGATCGGAAACTGTTGCTACTGTACCGTGTGTTACAGCGATTTTAGCAAACTCTGAAGGCACCAACATTGAGCTTTCTATGTGGATGTGGGCATCTACAAAGCCAGGAAGAATATAATTCGTTTCTTCATGGTCTTTTTCAATAATAGAGGTGATACATCCATTTTCAACAGTGACTTCCCCTTTATAAATTCTTCGATTAAGGATATCTACAATTTGTCCTTGTATTTTCATAATGATCTGAAAGTTTATGCAAACACAAAGTTAGTCAATTAGTGAGCAGCTTTATGATCAAAACTAAGTACATTTTTCATCACCCAATTTCCATCCATCAACAACCAAGTGGTTGAAAATTTAGCAGCTCCAGTTTGGTATAAATCTTTATTTGGTTCTTGAATCCAAAATTCGTGATCTCCATTTTGAATTGCACCATATATTTCCCCTTGATTATATAATGGAAAAACTTCTAAACTGCCTTTTACTAATCTTCTTATGGGTTTTCTTTCAGGACTTGAACAGATATTGTTTTTCATACTTACCATAAAAAGTATTTTTCCTTGACTTCCGCCAACATCATGGTAAAACTCAAATCCTTCAGCAATTGTTTCCTCTAAAGAAATTAGATTACATTTATTAAACCCTTCCTGAAAAACAAGGCTGTCCATTTTCTGTAATTGAAGATATAATTCAGAATCTTTAGAAACCTGACTATATGAAATTTGTGTTAGTAGTGTAAATACTCCTAATATAACTATTGATTTTTTTAGCATTTGAATTGATTTAAACAAAAACGTCATTCTTAAATAAGAAAGAATGACGTTAAGGATTGGTTAGATTTTATAAATTACATTTTTCGAATACTTCCTGAGGATCCATCTTTTTTGGATACGGAAACAGGATCTCCATAATATTTTACATCGCCTCCACTTGAAGCCTTTGCATTAAGTTTGTTATTTACAGTAACGGTAATGTTTGCACCACTAGATGCCTTAGCATTACAATTGTTTACTTCTAGTTTTTTCGCATCTAAATCACTTCCGCTAGATGCATTTGCATATAAAATACTAGATTTCCCAGAAACCTCTATGTCTGCTCCACTGCTGGTTTCTGCATACAACTCTTTAGAAAAAACCTCTACTTCTAAATCTGCACCACTACTGCTATCAAGAGTAAGTGTTTCACTTTTTATTACAGAGTTCCCTATAACATCAGCTCCACTACTAGCTTCAATATTGTTGAGCTTTACATAAGTTACATGTATTTTTTTTGCCTTTGCTCTTCCTATGTTTTTAGATGAGGTAATGGTTAACTTCCCATTACTTATTTTGGTTTCTATAAGGTCTAATAGATTTTCATCTGCTTCCACTACAATTTTGTTTTCGTTTCCTTCTGTTAGATAAACATCTAATCCTCTAGTTCCTCTTACTTGGTCAAAGTCTTGATTAACATTTCTTTCTTCGGTGACTACATTTCCATCTCCATTTACTTGTCCAATATTTAGATCATAATGGCAGGAAGTTAATGTAGCTACTAGAATTAGACTTAAAATTATTTTGATTGTTTTCATGATAATTATTTTAAATGTTATTCTATATATCGAATGATTTAAAAAAAAACCATACTATATATAGTTGTTAGTTTCCTATTTTTATTTTAACAGAATCTGCATCCTCATTAATATTGATGTCAAACCCATCTTCATTGATGATAATATGATTGTCATCTTCAGACTCTCTCTCTTTATTGAATTCATTGTTCACGTCATCTTCCCAGTTATCATTAGAAGATTTATATTCGAAATTAACTTTACTTGATGGGCAGTTTAAGCAATAAGTTTTGTCTCTTTTAATCAACAGATAATGCTCCTCATCTCCATTTTCGAGAATATCTTCATATCTAGAACTATTTCTATGAAAACTATAGGTATTGTCATCAGCAAATAATACGCTACCCTGAGGTAAATAGACAATGATTTTTATTTCTTGGTCTCGAAATTTATTATCTATACTAGTGGTAAAATGTCCATCTAGAGTTAAGGTATTATTTTCGAAAGTAAAATCATAATTTATGTTCTCAGCACGATCTTTTGCATCGATGAATGAACTTCCAACAGCATTTTTTTCAATATAGATATTACCGATAGAATCTTTAGTAGACCGAACAATTAAACGAATGTCGTTGGAGTAAATTATCTTCTCATCATTCTCGTCTAATCTAATTTCGAATCCATTTCCTCTACGACTTCTATGTTCGTATTTGTTTTTGGTATCCATAGAAATTCTTAAAGTATCTCCTTGTTGAATTGGCAAGACTTGTTCGGTGATAAACTCACCATCATAAGCTTGTTCTGTAGCTTGTCTTAGACCCAGAATTCCCAATCCAATAATAGAGAATATCCAAACCACAAACAATGCAATTTTAGCAATGGTACCTATAGATTTTAGGTTATTGATTAAAAGTTTAAGTCCAAGTATAAATAATACAAAAAACGGAATTCCAACTACAAAAAATGTAAGTAAGGAAATTAACCAGAAAGGAGTGTCTCCTATATTTACTACGTTAACATAATCCATTAATTCATGGTTTCCCCAAACTATGCCAAAAGTTCCTGTGGTAAATAACCCTGCTATAAGTCCTATTAAAGTAGAGAGAGATATGATAATTAATAAGATTCCGAAGAACTTACCAAAAACTTTTATGATTCCCACAAAAAGTTTACCGATGGTGCTAAAAAATCCAGAAGCTCCTTTTTTTGCAGAATCCATGTGTTTTTCATAGTCTACATCTTTTACTTTATCAGCAACGGTATCATAGCCCTCTTTGAACTTTTTTTCAATATTGGATATATTTATAGGTTCGCGAGTCATTTTTAACTTGTCTGAAGTAGAAATTGCTTCAGGAACCAATACCCATAATAGGATATAAATAAGGATTGGTGCTCCCCATCCTAATAATACTAAAGCTATCCAGATCAAACGAATCCAAATGACATCAATATTAAAATAATGTCCTAATCCAGAGGAAACCCCTGCGATAAATTTATTATCTATATCACGAAACAATTGTTTGTTTGATGATCTAGTTCTTGTTCTTGTTTGCTCGTATGGGGGAGTGTCTTCAAAAATTTCCTCATCGATTACATAATCTTCGGGTTGTCCCATTACAGCAATAACTTCATCTAATTCTTTGATGGAGATTACCTGTGAAGATTCTTCTATTTTTTCAGAAAAGAGCTCAGCAATTCTAGCTTC
>CAJXYJ010000190.1 GCA_913063255.1 uncultured Flavobacteriales bacterium
AGATATTATAAATCAATGTTAACTAATAGGAATCGTCATTAATTCACAATCAAATGTGTGACATTGTCTAAATTCCAATCAATCACTAAGCCACCCGCTAATTCTTGAGCAATTTTCTTGCCATATAAGAATTCACATAAATAAAGAGCGGCTTCAAAACTTTTGGCTCCACCTGCTGATGTTATGTATTTTCCGTCGTGAACAAAAAGAACATCTTTCTTTATTTCTAATTCAGGAAACATCGTTCTCATTGTATCTATATCACTTGGGAATGTTGTAGATATAGAACTGTCTAATAATCCAGCCTTTGCCAATACAAAAGCACCGTCACAATGTGAAGTGACAAATAGTGCACCTTTATTCACTTTTTTTACAAACTCTAACATGGCAATGTCATCCAAATCACTATCTAAATGATGTTCTGCACTGGGTACCACAAGGATATCTATTTTTGGAATTGAATCTGAAATATAATTATAGTCAGGAATTATTTTCATGCCTTCAAATGACGTAATATAGGAATCTGTATTCGCAACAGTAAACACATTCATTGCCTTAATATTCTCCCTAAAAATGGTATGCTGAAATATATCAAAAGGAGCGGTAAGCTCAGTATTAAAGGTGCCGTCCATTATTAGAAAGCCTACATTATATCTAGTAGGGTCTAGTTTTGGGAATGTTTTATGTTTTTCTAAAACAGTTTCCAGTACTTCATTAGATTTTTTTTCTTTGGTAGGATTTCCACAAGAAATAATTCCAAGAAATAATAAAAAGACAAATGGTTTATATAAATACATAGTTTTAAGGTGAAATTGGTTCAGGTGATTTTTTTAAAATTTGATACAGCCATACCGATAAAAGCATGGCAATCAATCCATAGATGGCAGTAAGACTCCAGTTCGTTTTATAGCCAAATTTTTCAATAATTGTAAAGCTTAATATAGGGCAAATAATATGTGCAAAGGAAAAGGAGATAGAATACCAGGCCATATAACTTCCTTCTTGCCCTTTTTTTGCGCGGTTCATTGCAAAGGTATTGGTAAATGGGAATGAGATCATTTCACCAACTGTTATAAAAAGCATATGAATGATTAATATTTGCCAATAGCTATCGAAAAGCAAGAAGACAAAACTTATTCCCATTAAAAAAGAACTGTAAAAAAATAATTTTGGATTTGATATTTTTTTTCTTTCAATCCAACTAACCAAGGGCATTTCTAATAATACAATAAGTACGGCATTAAGAAGCATTAATAGGCCTGTATAATCTTCAGTTAAACCAAACTGTTTATTGTGAAACGTTGGCATTGTAAAAAATAATTGCATAAAAATCATACCCATTAAAAAGCTAATTCCTAAAAAAATGAGATAAGGCTTATCTTGTAATATGCTAAACTTTTTATCATTTTCTAAAACTTCTACTTTTTCTTCTTTGTTATGTAACTCTTTCTTTTTCACCAATAACACAAAGAATAGTGTGGATAATATACAAGTAATTCCATCAATCCAGAATAAAGTAATATATCCACTATTAACAATAAGAAAGCCACCAACAATAGGCCCAAAAACGAATCCTAAGTTAATGGCTAATCGTATTAGAGCTAAGGATCTAGTTTGGTTTTCGGGTTTACTATATGCTTTTAGGGATACAAATAATGCTGGACGGAACATATCTGCTATACTCATAATAAAGAAGATGCTAAAACACATTGCCCAAAAGCTGGTCACAAACTGTAGGCTAATAAATAAAAACCCAGTTATAAGTAAACTTCTTACCATAACATTATAAAAGCCAATTTTGTCGGTTAATTTTCCTCCTATATAGTGCCCAACAAGAGAGCCAACTCCAAAAAAGGAAAGGATAATCCCAACATCTTCTAAATTAAAGGTTAGTTCTTCGTTTAAATATCTGCTTAAAAAGGGGAGAATCATTGTCCCGGCTCTATTTATAAAGGTAACAAAAGCCAAAAACCAGATCTCTTTGGATAGCCCCTTAAATGAGGCTATGTATTTAAAATATATATTCTTCATTAGTGTATTAGTTGGTATAAAAATAAAACGTCCCGATGGTTATCGGGACGTTTTTATATTGAAATTATTTATTGTTATATAGTCAATACATACATCGCCGAAAATTCTGTGTAGAAAAGACAAGTTTTTGCTTACAGATGTAAATATTGATTCTCATTATTAATTTAATAAGAAGCGAAAGTAGTATAAAATAGATTTGCATTATTATATTTACTAAAATTATAAACTATGAAGACATTTCTATCCTTATTAATTCTATTTACTTCATTGCTAGTAAATGCGCAAACCAACAAAGAAATTAAAAAAGAAATTAGGGCGTATCAATCTAAAGAAAACAAAGATTTTGGTAATTCAGAAACTACCATTTTAGATTCTTTAGATTTTATAACTTTTAAAAAATTAAAATTTTATAAAATAGATTTAAAATATCATGTTAATGCAAAATTAACCCATACTCCAGATGCAAAACCCTTTTTAATGAAAACCTCTACAGATCGTTTGCCAGAATACGTAAAGTATGCAATAGCAGAATTCGTTATCGATGATAAAGTTTATAAATTGAATATTTATAAAAGTACAAGACCTATAGAAAAACCCGAAGATGATTATGTTTTTATACCATTCACAGACCTAACAAGTGGTGATGGCTCTTATGGAGGAGGAAGGTATTTAGAATTAGGTGTGCCAGAAGGAGATACGATGGTGATAGATTTTAATTTAGCTTTTAATCCTTATTGTGCTTATAATCATAGATATTCATGTCCTATACCGCCAAAAGAAAATGATTTACTTATTCGAATTGAAGCTGGAGTAAAAGAATTTGGACACCATTAAAAGAATTTCACAGCCCATATTCCAAAGAATACTGCAGCAAAACCTATTATAAAACTTGCGATAGTATATAGGGAAAAAATCATAAAGTCACCCGATTTTAAAAAGACATGATTTTCGTAAGCAAAGGCTGAAAAGGTAGTAAAACCACCACAAAATCCTGTGGCCAAAAATAAAATGGTATTTTGTGAAAGAGATTCGTTCTTAGCAGCTAGTCCTAGTATAATTCCAATCAATAGACTTCCAATAATATTAGCAGTAAAAGTACCATAAGGAATTCCAGTTTCTGGACTATTTAGATATTTGCCAATTATATATCGAAGGGAACTTCCTAAGCCTCCACCTAAAAAAACTAATAGTAAACTTTTCATTTTACGAATATAAAAAAAAGAGGTTGCCAAAAAGGTATTATAAAGTAATTTGTCTGGTTGAGCGCAGTCGAAACCTCATTAATTCTCGACTTTAGTTTATCTTGAGCGAAGACGAAAGGCTCGAACAGGCAGAAATTTATTTTTTCACCTGATAGTAAATATCTGTTTGTATCTCTTCGGGATTTACTTCCGTAGGGTCATTCATGTATAATTCCCAAACTAGTTTTCCAAACTCAATTTTATTGGCGTGAGAATATTTATAAATATTGGTGTGAGCCTCTAGATCTCCTACACCATAGTCTCCAAATTTAGAAACAGTTATTACATTTCCGGCAGGTATATCGATAAGATCCATACCTTCTGCAGGAGCAAGCTCTTTGGTAAGTATTAATCCTATATAAAATTCGGTTTCGCCTTTTTCTTCATCCCATTTTATAAATACTGATGCAGGAGTGTATTCTTCATCTTTTAAATTATTACTAGCTGCATGCATCCCAGCTTTTGGCATAAATTCGGCAAACAAGGCTGGAAGTTCTTCAAATTTAGCTTTCTGATGGTATCCAATAAAAGTTTGAGCAGTAATTTCTTTTTGCGTTATTTCACCTATTCTAAAATTGTTAGAACTAGGAGGGGTCTTTTTCAATTCTTCCATAATAACATTTTCTAAATTCTCCAAACCTTTTTCTTCCATTGGCCCCATCATTTCATCCATTCCTCCAGATATCATCGCAAAAAACTTAAACATAAAGGGAGTTTTTTCAGCTTTCATTCCCCAAGTAACATTTGTTCCTTCTTCTGTTTCATCAAGAGTCCAATATACATCGGTAGGTTCGTAATCATCAAATTGTATTTTTTGATCTAATGACTTATTTTCAATAACAGCAACAGTTCTTAAATTCCCAGGACCATCTTTACTAGTCCAACTATAGGATGCCCCTTCACCACTTGTTTTTTCTGGATAGGTTGCTACAATAGTGGAGTCTTCTTCCATCCAAGGTCCCCATTCTTCCCAGTTTTTAAAA
>CAJXYJ010000191.1 GCA_913063255.1 uncultured Flavobacteriales bacterium
AAAAATGAAGATTCTTTATCATATCGATATATTAATTGAGAGCCAATGGTGTATTGCGGTTTTAAATTAGTGATTGCACTATTTAAATTACTGTTTTGTAAAACCATTACATGTACATTTTCCTTAGGATTAACAAGACGTATGTTTGGGGCATCTATGACAAATTGAACTACTTGTTTTGAACTTATATCATCTAGATCTCTAGATCTTTTTACAAAAGTTGGAACAGCTACAGCACTTTCTGAAACCATAAATTTTCTAGAAAAAACAAGATCTCCGTAATCATCATAAATACTTAACATATAATTTCCAGATTTTGTAATTCTTCTAGTGTCACTATTAGGAATTTTAAGTTTATAATGAGAATAAATTTGTAGCGTATTAAAAGAATTGTCGTAATCGTAAATACGAACGTCATCCATTCCATTTAAATACTCTCCTTTAGAAAGATCACTAATTGTCCAATCAAAATTATGATGAGTGATTTTGTAATAATAATCTGCTTCATTGCCATTAAGTGCGTCAAAAGTAAGAAAGAGTTGATCTCCTAATCTAAGAATAGGAAGCTGACTTTGCCGAGTTAAACCATGAAATTGTATCGTTTTTATATAATCTGGTTCTATTTGTTCATAAACTTGAGCTGAAATAGGTGAAAAAACAAGTATTGTAAGTAGGCTAAATAAAATCTTTTTACGCATAGAAGATGGTTTTGATGCTAAAGATAAACAAATATTATACCCTATTTATGAATAATTATAGCACAAAATCAAATGCAAAGAAAATTTAGTATTTTTTATGATAAGCAATATTAATTTTTCTAAATTTGCATGCCCGTAAAAAGCGGGTTTCTAAATAGAACTTTAATACAAGTATTTTATGTCTAAAGACATTAAGATTAAAAAAGGTCTAAATATTCGTCTAACAGGCGAGGCGAGCAAATCTCTTTCAAATGCTCCACGATCTAGAACCTTCGTTATTAGACCTTCAGATTTCCATCTTATTACACCTAAAATGGAATTAAAAGAAGGAGCAAAATTACAAGCAGGTGATACTGTTTTTCATTCCAAACCCAATGATTCAATTAAGTTTGTTTCTCCAGTTAGTGGAACACTAACTAAAATTGAAAGAGGAGCGAAACGTAAAATCATGGAAATTGTAATAGAAGCAGATCAGCAAGATTCCTATAAACAATTTGAGACGGCAAACCTCAATGCGATGAAATCTGAAGATGTGAAAAACCATTTACTAGCTTCAGGTTGTTGGCCTTTTATTAAACAAAGACCATACGATGTTATAGCTAATCCTGACGTAAGCCCAAAGGCAATTTTTGTTTCTGCATATACAACTGCACCTTTAGCTGCAGATTGTGATTTTACTTTAATAGGTAAAGAGGCAGAAATACAAGCCGCAGTTTCTGCTTTAAAGAAGTTGACAACTGGTGCTGTACATGTTTGTGTTGGTGAAAACTCAACTAGTGTTTTTGCTGGATTGAATGATATTTCATTACATAAAGTATCTGGAATACACCCAGCAGGAAATGTTGGAACACAAATAGGGGCAATAGATCCTGTAAATAAAGGAGAAGTCGTTTGGACAATTACTCCACAAGATCTGGTAATCATTGGAGAGTTGCTTTTAACTGGAAAGTTTAATGCAGAAAGAGTTATCGCTTTAGCAGGGTCTTCAGTTAAATCACCAAAATATTATACTACGAAACTAGGAGCTGAAGTTGCTACTTTTTTATATGATTCTGGATTGAATGAAGAAAATTCAAGAATTATTAGTGGGGATGTTTTGTCTGGAACAAAAATCTCTCATAAAGGGCATTTAAGTTATTACCATAATACGGTTACTGCTATTCCTGAAGGAGATGATTACGAGTTTTTTGGATGGGCAAAGCCAGTTTTCAATAAAGAATCTATAACAAGAGCGCTAACCTTTAGCTGGATGTCTAAAAAGGAATATACTTTAGATACCAATACCAATGGTGAGCATAGAGCTTTTGTATTAACTGGAAATTACGAACAAGTATTTCCATTAGATATCTACCCAATGCAAATTTTAAAAGCTTGTATGGTGGGAGATCTAGATAATATGGAACAACTTGGAATGTACGAAGTAGCTCCAGAAGATTTTGCACTTACTGAATTTGTTTGTGTTTCTAAACAGCCTCATCAAAAGATTATTAGAGAAGGTTTGGATTTAATGTATAAAGAAATAGGATAAGGTTATGGGAATGAAACAAAAACTGGATACTTTAAAAAAGAAGTATGAAGGTACCAAAATGCAAACTACATTTAATGCATTACATACCTTTTTATATACACCAAACGATACTACAACTTCTGGATCACACATTAGAGTAGTGGACGATTTAAAACGAACTATGAATATGGTAGTATTGGCAATGGTGCCAGTACTTATCTTCGGAATATTTAACACAGGTTACCAACATTATTTGGCTTTAGGTGAAATTGAAAGAGCAGCAAATGGCTTTTTTAGTGCATCTTTTTGGACTTTAGATAACTTTACAGTTGGAGCTCTAGCAGTATTGCCTTTAGTGATTATCTCTTATGTTGTGGGGCTTGGAGTTGAATTTATTTTCGCTACCATAAATAACCACGAAGTTGAAGAAGGATACTTAGTAACAGGAATGTTAGTGCCTTTAATTGTACCAGTTGATATTCCAATTTGGATGTTAATTGTTGCTATTGTTTTTGGTGTTGTTATCGGAAAAGAAGTTTTCGGAGGTACAGGAATGAATATTTTGAATCCTGCATTAACGATACGTGCTTTCTTATTCTTTGCTTATCCTACTTGGATGAGTGGTGATAAAGTTTGGGTATTAGGAGCGAGAGCAATGGAAGGACAACCCGATGCAATTTCTGGTGAAACCGTATTAGGAGCTTTAGCACAAGGTAGTGAAGTGTCATCTTCCTTTGTAATGGATGCCTTCTATGGATTTATACCTGGCTCGGTTGGAGAAACCTCAACATTGTTGATTTTATTGGCAGGTCTTTTCTTAGTCTATACAAAGATTGCAAGCTGGCGTATTATGGTTTCTGCAATAGCAGGATCCTTAGTAATGGGACTTATATTTAATTGGGTAGCATCTACAAATCTTATTACTGAAACCAATAGTTTTTATGGATTAATGAGTACTGAATATTGGCATCATCTACTAATTGGAGGTTTAGCATTTGGTATTGTATATATGGCAACAGACCCGGTAACTGCAAGTCAGACCACAAAAGGGAAATGGATTTATGGATTCTTAATTGGTTTTATTGCTGTAATGATAAGAGTATTTAATCCTGCATATCCTGAAGGAGTAATGCTTGCTATATTATTAATGAATGTATTCGCACCAACAATTGACCATTACGTTGTTCAAGGAAATATTAAAAGAAGAATGAAGCGTTTAAAAGTTAAAACCAATTAATTATGGCTATTAATACAGATAAAAATAGTTACACTATCATTTTCGCCATAATCATGGTGGTGGTAGTGGGATCATTATTAGCTTTTGCTGCGGAAAGTTTAAAAGGTAATATTAATGAGAACAAACGTATAGAAAAACAACAAAATATCTTATATGCTTTAGGTATAAATGAAAACGATGAGTCCAGTGCTATTTTCGTTTCTAAGGATGTAGTTGGGGAATCTTTTTCGAAAAACGTTACAAAGCAAATTATAATTCAAGGAACTGAAGTTACAGAGGATGCTGAAGCGTATTTAATCGATATTAAAAAGGAACAAGCCGCTTCAAAAGATGCTTCTTATCAAAGAAAATTACCTTTGTTTATTAGCGAAACAGAAACCGGAACTTATTATGTAGCACCTATTAGAGGAAAAGGTCTTTGGGATGCTATTTGGGGTTTTGTTGCTATGGATAAGGATATGGTAGTAAAAGGAGTTTTCTTCGACCATAAAGGAGAGACACCAGGTTTAGGTGCCAATATCAATCAACGTTTCTTTATGGATGATTTTTCTGGAGAGCATTTATTTGATGCATCTGGGAGTTTTTCAGGGATACAAGTTGCGAAAGGAAATGGAGATCCAAAAAACGCACGAAAAACAGATAATAAAGTAGATGCTATTGCAGGTTCTACAATAACAGGTAATGGAGTTACAGCAATGATTAAAGATGAATTGAAGCTTTATATTCCTTATTTTAAAACTTTAAAAAACAATTAATTTATGGGACTTTTATC
>CAJXYJ010000192.1 GCA_913063255.1 uncultured Flavobacteriales bacterium
TTTTGGTAATTACCTATGTTGTAGTGGTTTTCTCCATCATTGTACAGGGATTAACTATTGGTAAATTAGTTAAAAAATTGCAATAATATGTTGCTAGAACAAAACGTACATCAACACTTTATTCTCCATAAACCTTATGGCTATTTAAGTCAGTTTATTTATGAAGGAAAAAGGAAAAAAAGAAAAAAATTATTAGGAGAACTTTACGATTTCCCCAATGGAACTATGGCCATTGGTAGACTTGATGAAGACTCTGAAGGATTGTTGTTTTTAACTACCAATGGAAAAGTAAGCCAAGAGATTCGGAGCAATAAAGTGGAAAAAGAATATTATGTTCAGGTGGATGGAATCATTTCAGAAAGCGCCATAGAACAACTTCAAAAAGGAGTTGAAATTGGTTTTGAAGGAACAAAATACATCACTAAACCCTGCAAGGCTTCCATAATTGGGGAACCAAAATCTTTTCCCTTAGAAGATCGGCATGTAAGAGACGAACGCCATGGTCCAAAAAGTTGGGCTTCGATAATCGTAAAAGAAGGGAAGTTTCGACAGGTTAGAAAAATGACTGCAGCAGTAGGTTTCCCAACCCTAAGATTGATAAGAGTAAGAATAGGAAAAACAGTATTAGAAAATCTAACCGGAAGTGTAGTTAAGGTCGATAAGTTTTTATAAACTCAGCATATATTGTTTAGGTGTAGTACCGTATTTCTTTTTAAATGCACTTATAAAATGACTTGCAGTACTATAACCTATTTGGCTGCTGATTTCGGTGATATTATGTTTTTTAGAAACCAATAATTTTCGGGCAAATTCCAATTTATAATCCAATAAAAAATTGAATACTGTATCGCCATAAATGTGCTTAAAACCTTCTTTTAATTTTGAAACCGATAATGATATTTCATCTGCAATCTCATTTAAAGTAGGAGGTTCGGCCATATTATTAATCACAATCTGTTTTGCTTTTTTTATCTTTTCCACATTGTCTTCGTCATCTAAAAAAGGACATCCTGGCGCATCTTCTTCATTTTTATTAAAGTACAAACTCAACAATTCATAAACCTTCCCTTTTAAATATAAATCGTGTAAAGAACTATTAATTTGTTCTTTAAAGATCTGATTTAATATTAAAACTTCAGAAGGAGCAAGTTCTTTGTCTAAATAGTATTTTTTGTCTTTATTTTCTTCATTCAAAAATTGAATTAATCCAGCTACTTTCGAAAAGAAAGAATGGAAAACCTTAATGGATACAATTAAAATTAGATGTTTTCCTTTGGGTTGAACCGTTAAATTTATAGGTAGTTCTTGCTTGGGATTATAAAGTAAAACCGATTTGGTTTCTTTAATATTTAAGGAATAGTGTTCATTAAAAAATAAACTAGAATCACAATTAACACAAAAATGCAATTGTATAAAAGTGGTTTCAACTTCTTTTAAGAAAGTAAATTTTTCTTCCGAAGTGTTGTTAACTGTGATTGCTTTAAATCCTTCTTGTATTACTATCTCTTCAGTCATTTTTTTTAACGGTATATTTTTGAAATAGTTTCTTTCAGTAATTATAAAAGAAACTTTTACTATACTTCAAAAGTATTAATAATAAGGATGTGAACAAAATAAATGAAATTTAATATTAGCCTTTCAGAAAATATTTTCAGCGGTATTTTGCCAGAATTGTTCAACCTATTTTAATTGTAGTACAAATTCAGAAATCGTTTGATTTTTTTAAACCATTCTTTTTTAACGAATTATTAAGGAAATTTTCAGTAACACAATCGGATATTGCGAGTCTAAATAAGAATAAAATTATTTTTAGATGAAAACAAAAACTACTACTTTTTTAACTGTCTTACTTATTGGAGGAACTATTCTAGCACAATCAAATAGTGATATTCCTAGTAACCCAAAAATTGATGCAGTTGATACAGAAATTGGAACCATAGCAACAACTATGGACCTTACAAATGTTATAGAAGATAAAGTGCCTATTACTATTAACCCTGAAAAATTTAAACAAGATACCGTTATTTATAGGTTGCCAAAAGTAATTCCTGGAACTTATGCTGTTAGTGATTTCGGAAATTTTATAGTAGGGTTTAAAGCCTTAAATTATAAAGGAGAAGAAATGGTTTATACAAAAACCGATGAAAATTCATGGGTAATACACAATGCAACGGAATTAGATAAAATCACTTATTTGGTAAACGATACTTTCGATGTGGAAAATACAGAAGGAGTTGCGACACCATTTTCACCTTCAGGAACCAATATAGATGAAGATAATTTTGTTTTAAATCTTCCTGGTTTTATTGGATATTTTGAAACCTTAGAACATTATCAGTACAAATTAGACATTACAGCACCAACATCTTTAAATAGATCTTCTGCACTTCAATTAGTAGGAGAGGAGATGAGTAAAGACAGTCTAAGTGTCACTCATAATTATTATGCGCCAAGATATTTCGATATAACAGACAACCCAATGATGTATGGGGATTTTGAAGTTGAAGAATTTCAAGTAGGAGATATAAAAGTGGTATTGAGTGTATATTCGCCTAATAAAGTTCATACTGCATTAGATTTAAAAGAAACGGTTTATGAGATGATGAAAGCTCAAAAAACGTATTTAGGAGATATTAATTCAACAGCTCGTTACGATATATTTTTATATCTATCTGAAATGGATGAAACTTCTCCAACTGGTTTTGGAGCTTTAGAACACCATACTTCAACAATAGTTGTACTTCCAGAAACGATGCCTTTAGAAGCATTGGCGTCTAGCATGATAGATGTGGTTTCTCATGAGTTTTTTCATATTGTAACTCCTTTAAGTATTCATTCAGAAGATGTGCACTATTTCAACTATTACGAACCTACATTTTCAAAACATTTATGGATGTATGAAGGGGTAACCGAATATTTTGCAACCTTATTTCAAGTAGATCAAGGATTGGTTACTGAAGAGGAATTTTACCAAACGATAATGGAGAAAATTCAAACTGCATCTGGTTTAGACGATACCATGAGTTTTACAGAAATGAGCGAAAATGTTTTAGTAAGTCCTTATGCTGAAAATTATTATAATGTATATCAAAAAGGTGCTTTAATAGGTATGTGTATCGATATTATAATGCGAGAAGAAAGTAACGGAACTCGGGGAATTTTATCTTTAATGAAAGAATTATCTCTTAAGTTTGGAAAGGATATGCCATTTAAAGATGATATGCTAATAGAAGAAATTGTAGAAATGACCTATCCTTCTATTGGAGAATTTTTTGAAACCCATGTAATAGGAACAACACCTATAGATTATTCTTTGTATTTTGAAAAAGCTGGTCTAGAAATAACAGAAAGTAAAGTAGAAACAAATTATATTCAAAATAATGGAGTTTTAATTTTAGCGCCAAGTGAAGAAGGCACTATTAATTTTACAGAACTAGTTAAAGATAATAGCTTTTGGAATGATCAAGGAGTATTGCCAAATGATATTATAACTGAAATTAATGGTACAGCTGTTAGCATGGAAAATGCGCATCAAATCTTTACTGAGGTTTATATGTGGGTTCCTGGAGCTGAGGTAGAAGTGAAATTGTTAAGAGGGGAAGAGGAAATTATAATTAAAACTACTTTAACTCAATCTTATACTATGGGAAAAAGTTTGCAACTAAAAGAAGAAGTTAGTGAAGAACAAAATGAATTACGAAATTCTTGGTTGAATGGATAGTTTTTTATAAAATAAATAATTAAAAAAAAAAGCCTAACATTGTGTTAGGCTTTTTTTGTTTTAGATAAACAGAAAGTTAATTAACTTTCTTCAATATACTCTATATTATATATTATCGGGCTGTTTCTCTCTAACATGGCACTTACGCCACAATATTTTTCTTTCGAAAGATCTATAGCTTTTTTTACTTTTTCTTTATTTAATTGAGTTCCGTAGATCTTATAATTTATTCTAATTTCTGAATAAACTTGTGGATGTTCTTCTGTTAAATCAGCATCTATATCCATCTCAAAATTGGTAAAAGGAACCCGCATTTTTTTTAAAAGAGATACGACGTCCATACCTGTGCACCCCGCTAACGATGCTAGTAATAATTTTTTAGGACTAGCTCCAGAATCATCACCTAAAGGCGCTGCTGCATCCATTCTAACAGTATGATTTCCTATTTGGCTTTCGAAAGCCATATTTTCTTT
>CAJXYJ010000193.1 GCA_913063255.1 uncultured Flavobacteriales bacterium
TTAATGATTTTAAGTTATTTAGGATATACGATGAATACGATGATCCTTTTCGGTTTAATTATGGGATTAGGAATGTTAGTAGATAATGGTATTGTGGTGGTAGAAAACGTATATCGTTTAATGGATGAAGAAGGCATGTCACGTGTGGAAGCAGCTAAACAAGGAATAAGTGAAATTGCATTTCCTATTATTATTTCTACGGCAACTACTATTGCAGCCTTTATTCCCTTAGGGATGTGGCCAGGTGTCATGGGTGAATTTATGATATACTTCCCTATAACTCTATCTGTAGTATTAGGATCTTCTTTATTTGTTGCAATATTTTTTAATTCCGTAATGGTTTCACAATTCATGAAAACGGAAGATACTAATATGCCTTTAAATAAAATTATTCGGACTTCTAGTATCATGGCTGGGATAGGTTTATTAATATTGTTTTTTGGTGGTGATTATCGAGGATTAGGTTCTGTAATGATATTTACAGCTATTATGCTTTGGGGCTATCGATTTGGTCTTAGAAAAATTGCCAATCGTTTTCAAAAGAATACCATCCCAAAATGGGAAAGAGCTTATGAAAAAACATTACGAGGAGCCTTAAAAGGCTGGAGACCTTATATAATAACTGGTGGCACATTTTTATTACTATTAATTGCATTTATAGGTTTTGGAGTTTCAGTTTCAAAACAAAGAACAAAAGTGGAGTTTTTTCCAGACAATACTCCTAACCAAATTATTGTTTATATAGAATATCCTCAAGGAACAGATATTGAAAAAACAAATGCAATTACTAAAAAAATTGAAGAGCGTGTTTATGGAATATTAAACGATTCTGAATATACAGACGATGGTTATAATTTTTTAGTAGAAAGTGTAGTTTCTCAAGTTGGAGAAGGAGCAGGAAATCCACAAACCGATGGTGGTTCTACTGCAGAAATGCCGCATCGTGGAAAAATAACAGCCTCCATGAGAGAATATAAATATCGAAGAGGAGCCGATAGTGAATTACTTCGCCAAAAGGTACAAGAAGCCTTAGTTGGCATTTACCCTGGAGTATTAATTTCAGTAGAAAAAGATGCAAATGGACCTCCGGCAGGTGCTCCAATTAATATTGAAATTGAAGGATCGGATTATGCAGAATTAATATTAGTTGCAGAAAAGATGCGAGAGTTTATTAACTCTAAAAATATTGCAGGAATCGATGAACTTAAAATAGATGTAAATAAATCTAAACCTTCCATGCAAGTGGAAATTGATCGTCAAAAAGCTGGAGAGCTAGGTGTTAGTTCTGGTCAAGTTGGGCAAATTTTACGAAATTCAATTTTTGGTTCTAAAGCAGGTATTTATAAAGAAGATGGGGATGATTATGACATTTATGTTCGTTTTAATAAAGAAGACAGATATAGTACTAATGCATTATTCGATCAAAAAATAATTTTTAGAGATCCAGCTTCAGGAAAAATAAAAGAAGTTCCTGTATCTGTGATTGCCTCTCAAAAAAATAGTTCTGGCTTTAGTGCAATTAAGCATAAAGACACAAAAAGAGTAGTAACGGTATATTCTGCGTTAGCTCCAGGTTATACGGATGCAGGTGTGATTGTTTCGAATATTCAAAGTGAAATGAAATATTTTACAGAATTAAAAAGCGATATTAAAATAGATTATACCGGTCAAATTGAAGAGCAAAACAAGCAAATGGCATTTTTAATGGGTGCTTTTTTTACGGGTCTTGGTCTTATATTTTTAATCTTGATATTTCAGTTTAATTCTGTTTCTAAACCTGCAATCATAATGATTGCAATATTTTTAAGTTTGATAGGGGTATTTGGAGGAATAGTTATTACAGGTAGTGCCTTCGTAATTATGATGACGATGATGGGGATTATATCACTAGCAGGAATTGTTGTAAATAATGGGGTTGTTTTATTAGATTATACCCAATTATTAATTGACAGGAAAATGGTTTCCTTAGAAATGGATGATCATGAATTATTGCCTGTAGATAGTATAAAAGAATCCATCATTGAAGGAGGAAGAGCTAGATTACGACCTGTTATTTTAACAGCCATAACTACTATATTAGGTTTGATCCCATTAGCAATTGGATTCAATATTAATTTCTTTACCTTATTTAGTGATTTTGATCCAAACATTTACTTTGGAGGAGATAATGTAATTTTTTGGGGACCGTTAGCCTGGACTGTAATTTATGGTTTAATCATAGCAACTTTTCTTACTCTTATTGTGGTACCAGTTTTATTTTTTATTGTACATAGATTGAAATTAAAACTACACAATTGGAAAGCCATTTAGAATACTATTAATGTTATAGATAAGTAAAACTTCTAGTTGAATAACATCCAAAATTGAGAAGTAAAAAACCCCTAATTTTAAAAATTAGGGGTTTTTTTAAACACTTATATTAATTAGGTACTAAAAACTAAATGATAAGCCCCAATTAATTATTGTTCCTTTAAATCCAAATTGATTTACTTCCCAAGGATATTTAAAACGCCCTCCTAGATCGGTAACAACATCTCCATTTGTATCTATAGTATCTGGGTACACATTAAATAAATTATTTACAGAAGTAAAAATGGAAACACTTTTAGATATATTAAAGTTTATAATTAAATCTGTAATAATTTTACCTGAAAATGTTTGATCATTATTTGCATCTACAGCATGTTGCCAAGTAACTTCACCGAAATAAGTATTATTAAAAACAAAATCCCATTTCTTTATGGAATAATCCATCCCTAAAATAACTTTTGTTTGTGGTCTTGAGGATGTGATTCTAGCTTGTTCTTTTCGATTAAAAATATCATAATCATTTTCCGCTAATATTTGTGGAGTTGCAATTTCTCCTTCAATTGTAGTTTCATTATAGTTTGCTGCTAAAGACGCTCCAAACCTTCCATTACCTAAATCTATTTTATTTAAAATAGCTACTATATCAATTCCAGTAGTTTTGGTGTCCACAGCATTTATAAAGAATTTTAAACTTGTAATTGAATTGTCATTTAAAATTTCTTCAACTGGATTTGTTGGGTTTCCAGGTTCTCCATCCTTATATCCTATTTCACCAGAAAATAAAACTCTATCATCCACTTCTACTTGATAAAAATCTGCAGTTACAGAAATTTTAGGCGTTACTTTATAAGTCATCCCTGCAGAAATACTTTTAGATGTCTCCGCTGTTAACTGTGGAACTCCAAGCCCAACTCTAATTATAGGATCTACGTTATTAAACGTTCCTTGATTTGAAATGGTTCCTCCAGAAACTAAAGTCTGAATATTACTTAAATAAATTTGATGTAATGAAGGAGCTCTAAATCCAGTACCATAAGAAGCTCTAATTGCTCCTCTATTATCTCCTAAAATATATCTACCACTTAATTTCCAAGAAGTATTATCTCCAAAATCACTAAAATCTTCATAACGAACAGCTCCACCAAATAGTAGTTTTTCGGTTGCATCCCATTCTAAATCTCCATATACTCCTATACTACTTCTATCTTCTCTTAGAGCATTTGTTGGTTGTAATCCTGGAAAGGATTGTACTCCTCCACCAACATAAGATGCTGGCTCTCCAGCATGAGCAACAAATTCTTCTCCTCTAACTTCAGATCCAAATCCTATACTTACTGCTCCAAAACTTCTTCTTATATCTAAATTAGCCAATAAGGTACTAAAAGAATAAGCTCCAGTATCAAAAGTTGTTGGACTATCAGCCCCTAACGCAGGATTTAAACTATTACCAACTTCATAATCAACAGCATTTCTTCCATATGTTCCACTTAAATCTACGTTAAACCCTAGTAAATCCCAATCTACACCCAATGTATTATAATTGTCTCTAACTTTAGTTTCGAAAGTTGGTTGAAACCCTTGGTATTCTGTTCCTTCTTCATGTAATAAAAAATGTGGGTCTGGAATCCAATATGGAGTTCTATATAAGGCATAACTTGTCCCTGTTCTGTAAGTAAATCCACCAAAAGAATATACTTTCCCTTTTCCTTCTTGAAATGGTAATCCAAAATTATAAAAAGCATCTCCTTT
>CAJXYJ010000194.1 GCA_913063255.1 uncultured Flavobacteriales bacterium
TTTTATCCGGGTGAAGAAAATGATCCATCTAAGAAACCAATTAATTGGTTAGAGTTAACTAAAGAAGAATATGAAAGGCAATAATTTGTCTCCTCGAGCGCAGTCGAGAGGTTAATAATAAGAAGGTCTCGACTGCGCTCGACCAGACATGGATATGAAAGATAATAAAAAAGTCATCTACTGGCTTCTTACAGGTTGTGTTCTAATTTTTATAATGGTAGTTGTTGGTGGAATCACAAGACTTACCCATTCTGGTTTATCCATTTCTAATTACAAGTTAATATCTGGAACTATTCCTCCAATGAATGATGTGGAATGGCAAGAAGCTTTTGATTTATATAAACAATATCCAGAATATCAAAAAATAAATACAGGTTTCAATCTTCAGGATTTTAAAGACATTTATTTTTGGGAATGGTTGCATCGCTTTATTGGTAGGTTTATAGGAATTGTATTTATTATTCCATTTTTATACTTTCTAATTAAAAAACAGCTTACAAAAGCAACGATAAAGAAAAGTATATTACTTCTCACCCTTGGTGGATTTCAGGGTTTTTTAGGTTGGTATATGGTAAAAAGTGGATTAGTAGAAAGGCCAGATGTAAGCCATTATAGATTAGCATTGCATTTAACTACTGCTTTTATCACATTCAGTTTTGCTCTATGGATTGCCTTAGACATTAAGTTTCCTTCAAAAAAAGAAGTCGATACCTCTTTGCGTAATCTTATCAGGATCACATTTATATTACTCATTATTCAAATTATTTGGGGCGCTTTTGTAGCTGGGTTAGACGCAGGTTTTATTCATAATACTTGGCCTTTAATGAATGATGGCAAATTAATTCATGAAACTGTTTATATAGAACAAAATCCAATTTGGAGAAATTTTGTGGAAGGTAAAAGTGGAGTTCAGTTTATACATCGATATCTTGCGTATATTGCTGTTGGTTTGATCCTTTTCATTTGGTTTAAAGCTAAAAAACAAACCATTAGCTCTTTTCAAAAAAGCCTACTAAAAAGTTTATTAGTTATAGTAATAGTACAATTCACCTTAGGAGTTTTTACCTTAATCTTTCAAGTTCCCGTAATTTTAGGAGTACTGCATCAAGTAGTTGCATTCTTTTTATTGGCAGCAATGACAATTACATTGCATAGGTTTAGTAAATGATAAAAAACTTATGAACTCTCTGCTTTTAAATCTTTAGTCTTGCATATCTTTGCGCACTTAATTATTTCATTATGATTTATCGATTCAGAGTTATTTTAGATGCAAAAGAAGATGTTTTTCGTGATATTGAGATTGATTCAGAAAACACCTTAGAAGAATTACATAATAGCATTACCCAAGCTTTTGGTTTTGAAGGTAACGAAATGGCTTCTTTTTACGAAAGTAATGAAGAATGGGCACAAGGCGAAGAAATTGCTTTGTTCGATATGAGTGAAGGTGTGGATAGTATTCGTATTATGAATGAAACATCTATTGATGATGTTACTTATAGAGAACAGCCAAGACTTATTTATGTGTATGATTTTTTAAGTATGTGGACATTTTTGGTTGAATTAGCAGATATTGCTGAAGCAGATCCAGAGCAAACCTACCCAAACTTAATGTTTTCACACGGTGAAATACCAGAAGAAGCTCCAGAAAAAGAATTTGTCGCTGAAGGAAATGAAGATGATGAAGATAATTTTGATGATGATTTTAATAAAGATGATTATCAAGATTTAGATTTTGATGAAAACTGGAATTAAATCAATTAACCCAAACGAAATACACTACTAAATGATCAACTTATTCGGTGCCCATATTACTTCGCTCTCTATTCATAGAGTTGGAAACAAAATTAATAATGAATCTTATTTCCTTTCAGATGAAACTTATAAAGCAGACGATGAATTAACGCCGCTTATAAAGGAGTATTTTCTAAAACCCTTTAGAGAGAAGGAAGAAAATTATTTTCAATTTACCCATGAAACCGATTTGGAGTTTCACGAATTGCACAGCATCGTTTCTAAAATATTTTTAGCTCCAGAAACGATACACGAGCATAGTAAAAATATTACCAAGCATTTATATGATCAATCTTTACATCCACATATTAAAAGTGGAGAGGTTTATATTGTACATTTTGAAAATCTACAAATTGACAATGAAAAAGTAGAGGGAATCGGAATCTTTAAATCTGAAATTAAGCAAGATTTTCTTCAGTTTTCAGAAAAAGAAAATCAGATGAATGCGTTTTTACAACAAGGGGTTAATTTGAATAAATTGGATAAAGGCAGCCTTATTTTTAATGTAAAAAAAGAAGAAGGATATAAAATATTATCGGTGGATAGCAATCGCTATGACACCCGTTATTGGTTAGAGTCATTTTTAGGAGTAGATGCATTAGAAGATGAAAATTTTTATACTAAAAAGTATTTAAAGTTTTGTCAGGACTTTGCAAAAGATGTGGTATTACCAGCAGAAGATAAAAAGGAAGAGGTCCTGTTTATGAATCGTGCAGTAAATCATTTTGCTAAGAATGATGAATTTGAAGAATCCACATTTATCAATGAAGTCATTGATAATCCGGATCTTATTCCAGAATTTAAACATTACAAAACAGAACAATCCCCTAAGTATAAAATTGAAGATTTAACCGAGTTTCCAATTGCTAATAATGCAGTAACTGCTGCCCGAAAGAAGATTAAAAATGTAATTAATTTGGATACTAACATTCAAATTAAGTTGGATTTTATCAATCCAGAAAGTGCAGATAAGTTTGTAGAAAAGGGTTGGGACGAAGAAAAACAAATGTATTATTATTTGGTGTATTTTAATAAAGAGGAGAAAGCATAATTCTCTATAAGATTCTATCCCTGCTTCAATTTAAGTACTTATAATTAGGCTAATATACTAAGCTCAACTTGTGTGCGTTAAAAATAAAACCAAATGTTTTTAACGTATGAAAAAACTTATCCTCTTATTTATTGCTGGCGTTACGCTTTCAGCCAGTAAACCAGTAATTACCACTTACGACATTAAAACTGCGTTAGAAAAAAAAATAATTGAATGCAAATTTAAAGGCAATTCAAACAGCCCTCATTATTATCAACCCATAGAAATAAATATAACCAACTTAACTAAAAAAAGTATAAACATTAGAGTACCCAATGGGCAAATGTTTATTACAGATTCTACAGATACACAAGATGTGATTATTACACAGGAAGAACTAATTGCTTTATCTCCACAGCAAAATGACTTAAAGCCTTTGTTTGCTATGTGTACCCAACAAAACAAATCTGCTTCAAACGAGTCAACAATCTACAGTATAGGAAATCAAGCTACTAGTTCTTTAGGTGAGTTAACTAAAGAAATTGAAAAAAATAAGAGTTTTAATACTCTTGGACAATATTCGGTTTGGGCATTAACTGACGATTTGCCATTAGAAGAAATTAATGGATTTGATGAAAAGGAAGCCATCCATTATCAAAAATATATAGCAAATCTATTAGATATTCCACTTCCGATAAATCAACCAGAGGATTATAAAAATTATTATGAAACCACCACAACTTTACATAGAAGTATAGTAGGTAAGTTTGAATATAAAATTCACAAATCCTCCAATATTACCATTGGGTTGTTCAATGATCAAGATATTATTGTTAGAGAATTGTATAACAACCCCTCTCAAAAAGCTGGAGAACACCTTTTTAAATACGCATTTGATTTGGCTACCTATCAAGACCCAAAATACTATGTCAGACTAATTATAAATGGAAATATTAAAGTAAACCTTAAAATGGAGCCTAGAAAGTCTTAATATTTTTGAATTTAGGCTTCAAAAAATACTTTAGTGCAAATTCTTAATATTCGTCACTCATTTGCGTAGTTTTGTAGCAGTTGCAAATTAGCTATGAAATTCAAAATTGTTTCAGATTTTAAACCCACAGGAGATCAGCCAGGAGCTATAAAACAGTTGGTGGAAGGCATTCATACTCAAGAAGAGCATCAAACACTTTTGGGAGTTACGGGTAGTGGTAA
>CAJXYJ010000195.1 GCA_913063255.1 uncultured Flavobacteriales bacterium
ATAGTAAACGCACAAAGTCCAGAAGAAAAAGGACTAGAAATTGCTTTAGCAGCAGAACAAGCCGATTTAGGATTTAATAGTTCGTCGGTAGAACTGAAAATGACATTAAAAAACAAAAATGGTCAAACCAGTGAACGACATTTAACAACAAAAACATTAGAGTTAACTGAAGATGGAGATAAATCCTTGATTGTTTTTAATAGCCCTAAAGATGTAAAAGGTACCTCAACATTAACTTTTACTCACAAAATTGGACCGGACGATCAATGGCTATTTCTTCCTTCTATTAAAAGAGTTAAGCGAATTTCTTCTAATAATAAATCAGGGCCTTTTGTAGGGAGTGAATTTGCTTATGAAGATTTATCCTCTCAGGAAATTGAGAAGTATGCTTATAAGTTTTTAGAAGCAAAAGGCAATCTTCTATTGGTGGAACAAGATCCAGTAGATCCAAAATCAGGATATACCAGACGCATTGTAACCTATAACAAAGACAAGGGTTACAGAGTAGAAAAAGTGGAATTCTACGATCGAAAAAACGCCTTATTAAAAACACTTTTATATACGGATTACCAATTGTATAAAGATAAATTTTGGAGGGCAGGTTCTTTTAATATGGTTAATCACCAAAGTAATAAAGAAACCCTATTAGAATTTAGCAACTATAATTTTGATGTGAATTTATCTGATGATGATTTTACTCAGATTGCTTTAAAAAGAGCAGGGAATTAATTCTTATTGAAAATATTAATCTATAATAAAATATGAATTCACATAGAATCCTTCTATTACTCTTTTTTAGTTTGCTATTATCTTTTCAAGGAAATTTAATTGCACAGGAGAAAGAAGAAAAAAAAGTCAATCATGAATTCGGATTAGAAATAGCTGGAGAATATCGTTATTTTTATGATGATGCCTTGTTTGAAGGACAAGAAGATCATTTTCCTTCCATAGCTATTACACCAGAATATTCTTTGGAATGGAATGAAGGATATGATAGCTTTAATTTTATAGGTTTTTACCGATTAGACAGAGACGAAGAACGAACTCATTGGGATATTCGAGAACTCTATTATCAAAAAGCACATAAAAACTGGGAATTAAGTTTAGGACTTAAAAAAGTTTATTGGGGTGTTACAGAAAGTAATCATTTAGTAGACATTATCAATCAAACCGATTTGGTTGAAACTTTTGATGGTGAGGAAAAATTAGGGCAACCTATGATTCAGTATACTTTAACAACTAATAAAGTTGGAACTTTTGATTTCTTTTACCTCCCCTATCATCGCAAGCGTACCTTACCTGGTGAAAAAGGAAGGTTGCGATTTCCGATTGTAATTGAAAAGGATGATGTAACTTATGAAAGTGGAGCAGAGGAATGGCATCAGGATTTTGCTATTAGATGGAGCCATTATATAGGTGCTTTTGATATTGGTTTATCCCATTTTTATGGTAATGGAAGAGATATTTACTTTTATGTAGATGAAACAGGAAACTTCAATGCTCAGTATCCCGTAATAAATCAAACTGGAATAGACTTACAAGCCACTCATAACGCTTTTTTATGGAAATTTGAATCTATATATCGCACATCAAAAGCTCAAGACTACTTTGCTTTGGTAGCAGGTGTAGAATATACTTTTAGTAATATTGATGGGAATGGTTTGGATATTGGAATATTAGGAGAATATTTATATGATGACAGAGATGAATTGGCTTTAAACTCAATGCAGAATGATATCTTTTTCGGAAGTAGAGTTGCTTTTAACGATCCTCAAGATTTTTCCATTTTAATTGGAGGTATAATAGATTTAGATTATAGTAGTAAACTATTTAGTGTAGAAGCTTCCAGAAGATTTGGAAACAGCTGGAAAGCTGAATTGGAAGTTCGATTTTTTACTGATATTGATGATGATGAGTTAATTCTTAGCAATTTTAAAGAAGATAGTTTTCTACGATTTACGGTTTCGAAATTCTTTTAAATAAAAAATCACTAAACAGATTTAACAAAAAAAAGCCCCGAATAATAATCGGGGCTTTTTTCTATCTTAGAATTAATAAACTAGTTTACCTCTAACTCTATATATTCATATGTTTTTGTAATAGTTTTATAGATATCTCCAGAACCATTACTGTAATAAACTAAACTCAATTGTGTACAATAACCGTCTTCATCATATTCATAAAAATATTCTCTATAAAGAATTAACTCATCTGAACCAAGACTTGTTCTCCAAGCTTTTAAATTATTATTTGTGTAATAATGAAAAGATTCAAATAAATTATCTGCATATGGTAAATTAATTAATTCTGCTGCTTCTCCAAAATAACGTTTGTCTTCAAATTCATTAAAAGATCTGGTACTTCTACTTGTTTCTAATCCTTCAAAATTATGTTTTTTAAACTCAATTACATTATTACTTGTATCGTCATTATATATTAAATCATTATAAAATGAATAGTTATCATTATTTAATTCAGACATGGAACTATATCTATAGTACCTAACGATTCTATCCCCTTCATAAATATATTTTACTACCCTTGGCGCATTTATATTTGCTTCATAAAAATCTAAAAGTCCATCACTATTATAGTTATAAGAAACTAATTTTACCAAATCCCCAGTCTCATTATCAGTAAGTTCCATCCTAAATATTCTATTTTCTTCATAAAAAAAAGAAACCAAATTCTCATTTCTTTCTATGGAAGTTAGATTATTATTACCATCGTAATTATAATTAAAAATATTAGTTCCATCTTCTGAAGATTCATAATATATCTTTGAAATAAATTTTCTAGTTTCAATTGGAATTTCTTCCTCTTCCTCTTCCTCTTCTACTACTACGACTACTTCTTCAATAGAAGACTCATCACTACTACAAGAAATCATAATAAAAGTCAGTAAAAAAAGCAAGCCTATTTTTTTCATAAAAACTATGCGTTTTCTTTCTTAATCAAATTTAAAGCAGACCCTTCATTATACCAATCTATTTGAGATTGGTTATAAGTATGGTTTAATTTAATTACATCTTTACTTCCATCGGCATGAATAGTTTCAAGACTCAATTGTTTTCCTGGAGTAAATTCATTTAAATCCACAAAGTTAAAAGTATCGTCTTCTTGAATTAAATCGTAATCTGCTTCATTAGCAAATGTTAAACCTAACATCCCTTGCTTTTTAAGGTTGGTTTCGTGGATTCTAGCAAAGGACTTTACAATCACAGCTGCTACACCAAGATGTCTTGGTTCCATTGCTGCATGTTCTCTTGAGGAACCTTCCCCATAGTTATGATCTCCTACAACTATAGATTTAATACCGCTTGCTTTATAATTACGAGCAACATCTGGCACACCACCGAACTCCCCTGTTAATTGATTTTTAACAAAGTTTGTTTTCTTTCCGAAGGCATTAACAGCTCCAATTAAACAGTTGTTCGAAATATTATCTAAATGACCTCTAAAACGCAACCAAGGTCCCGCCATAGAGATATGATCTGTAGTACATTTTCCAAATGCTTTAATCAATAATTTAGCTCCTTCAATATTATTTCCTAAAGGTGTGAAAGGTGTTAATAATTGCAACCTTTCTGAATCTTTACTAACTGTAACATTTACTCCACTTCCATCTTCAATTGGTTCGATATATCCGTTATCATCTACAGCAAATCCCTTTGGAGGAAGTTCCCAACCCGTTGGCTCATCTAATAAAACCTCATCACCATTTTCCATTTTTAAAGTATCTGTTAAAGGATTAAAATCCAATCGTCCTGAAAGTGCAATGGCAGCTACCAATTCTGGAGAAGCTACGAATGCATGAGTATTTGGATTTCCATCCGCACGTTTTGCAAAATTTCTGTTGAAAGAATGAATTATAGTGTTCTTTTCTTCTTTATCGGCACCTTCTCTTGCCCATTGTCCAATACAAGGACCACAAGCGTTTGTAAATATTTTAGCATCTAACTTTTCAAATACTTCTAAAATACCATCTCTCTCTGCAGTAAAACG
>CAJXYJ010000196.1 GCA_913063255.1 uncultured Flavobacteriales bacterium
CCCTATGACATTAGCATCGAGATAACTGGTGATATTCAGACCGTTACGGTAGTCGATTTTGATGGTTGCGTAGCTATTGCTGAATTTCCAATCCTTAATATAACAGATGTAAATAAAGAGGAGGTAATTATTTTTCCAAATCCAACCTCAGGAAATCTCTATATTCATGTAACCGATACTGATTCTCAAATAAAGACTTTACAATTATTTTCAACAACGGGTCAAATAATAAGTGATTTCTGGAAAGCGGATCATGTATTAGATTTATCTAGTATAAACGACGGGATGTATATTTTACATATTAGCTTAGATAATGGCTCCTTTGTTTATAAAAGAGTATTGGTCTTAAGGTAGCGATAAAAAAAAGACAATTATATTTTCATTATTCAACTCCAATACCCTTGTTAATAAATTAACAAAAGGAACTCTAATATATTTGTACTATTTTTCCTATATTAGTACCACTAACAAAATTGCCAAATTAAATTAACTCCCCTCTTTTTTAAGTGCTAATCTTTATAGATAAGGATAAAGACAAACAATAGCTATGTTTATCCCGAAACATTAACGGATAAATAATACCTTTAGTGATGATATAACAAGTTGTGCCACATAAAAAAATCAATAATGGAAAATAAATCAAATAGAAAAACCTTAAGCATAAATCCAGTATTGGGGACAGTTCTGGTAGCAATGATTGGATTATTCGGCACGGGAATAGGTGCTTCAATTGGTGGATATTATAATATTAAACTAGAAAAGGAAAAGTTAAGATCTAGTTTAATTTTAAAAGCAGTTGAAACCACTAACCCAGAAAGTGCCCTCAATTATTTGAGACTTTTGAGTGATACGGGACTTGTAACTGATATAGATATTACAATCAAAAAATGGACTAAGGATACAACACTTATTCCATTAAGACCAAATTCAAACCAAATTGTGTTGGATGGAATGGCTAATAAGGATCGAAAAACACGAATATCCTCAACGGAAGAACTAATTAAAAAAGAGTCTAATAACCCTGCGGTTATACGTGTGGTATTAAGGTCTCTTAGAGACCCAAAATCCCCTGACGGATTATGGAATAATATAGTCTATCTCAACGCAACTAATAAGTTCGCCTATAATAAAGAGTTAGTTAAATTTGCCATGGATGAAATAGCTTCCTTTGAAAGTGATGTAAATCAAGGAATATTACTACTCGGGCCTGCAACGAAAAAATCTTTGGAAAATTATAAGAATTATTTGCTTGACATACAAAGACAACTTTAATACATGCAAAACAAATAACTCTGTAGTAAAAAACAAATAAATTTCCATTAAGCCAACTCCAATACCCTTGTTCATAAATTAACAAAAGCATCGCTTTATTAATTGTACTATTTTTCCTATATTCGTACCGCTATCGACTAATCGCAAATTAAATTAACTCCCCTCTTTTTTATTGCTTGTTTTAATCAGTACAGATAAAAACAGACAAAAGCTATGTTTATCATGTAACATAAGCTGTTTAATAATACCATTAATAATGATATAACAAGTTGTAAGTAATATTAAAGAAAAATGCTAACTAACCAAGAAGCAAAATATCTATTGGATTTAGAAAAGGTTTTAATAGACCCTAATCAAACAATAGATTTGTCGAAAAAGAAAAATAGATTGGAATTGATTTCTCATCAAGATACAGACCACGAATTTTGGGTTGAAATAACTACCAACCAAAAAATAATACTTAAAACTTCGATACATCATTTAGAAAGTAACTCCTATGTTGGATTGTTAAGAATTGACTTTAAAGGAGGTCATCACAATCCAGCCAACATATTACCGACTTTACCTGATATTCTAATTCCATATGCAGACAAGTGGTTTGACCCAACGGAATCTCATATGCACATTTATGTTGAAGGTTACAGACCATTAGCTTGGGCAATTCCATTATCTGATATTGATTTTCCAATTAAAGATATTACTCATCCATCAGACTTATCGGATTTAATATTTAACTTTGCTCGAAGAATAAATTTAAAATCATTAATTAATATTCAGCAAGCAATACTTTGAATTGGGTAAATACATATGTGGACAATTATTACAATTGGTTAAGAGAGAAAACCTTTATCCAAAAGGACTCTAATACTGATTGGTTTCTCATAAATACGCCTTTTGTTGGAGCCTTTAATGATACAATTGAAATTTATGCTCAAAAGAGCGGTAGTCACTTAAAATTAAGTGATAATGGAGAAACTATGTCTAATTTAGAACTTCAAGGTCTACACATTCAAGGTTCAAAAAGACGCAGAGCAATTTTAGACACAATACTCTTGAATTATGGAGTTAGAGTTGAAAATGATGAGTTAACGATTGAAGCAAACAGCGATAATTTTTCACAATCGAAACATAACTTTCTTTCAGCAATAATTGAAATTAATGATTTATACGTATTATCAAAACATAATGTTGCTTCAATCTTCAAAGAAGACGTTCGGAATTATTTAGATTCTCACGATATAATTTATACACCTGATTTCATATCAAAAGGATCAACAGGCTTGGAATTTAATTTTGATTTTCAAATTGCAAAAAAGGATAAAGAAATTGTTATTAAATCATTTAATACAATAAACAAATCGAATTTACCAACTTTTCTTTTTTCTTGGGACGACATAAAACCAGTTCGAGAGAAAATCACGAAAAAGAATGTGAACGCAATTGCAATAATTAATGATATAGATAAAGAAATTAGAACTGAATTTTTAGATGCACTCAAAGCAAAAAATGCTGACTATATTCTTTGGTCTGAACGTGAATCGGACAAAAGTAAAGAACTTATATCTGCGTAAAATAATACTTACAACACCTCTTATATTTCATTTCGGTTGAATTTACTCTCGGTAATTCCCGCTTATTTATTAAATTCGTTGCATTGCCAAAAACCGTTAACTACAATCCAATAACAATGAAAGCTATTTTATTATTAATATCCATTGCCTTACTATCTACTTCAAGTTATGCCTGTGACTGTTTCTGGGGTGGTAATTTTATGGAAATTTGTAATGGTACAGATTTAGTTGTAAAAGTGAAGGTCTTAAAAAAGTTGAAAGATAAACGTCATTTTAATCACAAGATGGAAGTTGAAATCATTGAAATTTTCAAAGGAACAGAAACAAGTAAGATAATAAACGTTTGGGGTGATGACGGTAAAGAATGTAGACCTTATATTGATTACTTTGAAACTGGGGGAACCTATTATTTATCCCTCCACAATTATAATAATGAGTATGAGGTGATGAACTGTGGAGAAACCTACTTACAAGTTAAAAAAGGGAACGTTTATAGCGATGAAAGATTACCAAAAGAACATTCACTTATTGGTAAGATGAGAGTTAAAAAATTTGAGTCTCAACTTAAATCCATATTAATTAACTAACTTTCCACTACTTAAAAACTCTTAGTCTCCAACAATAATAGTTATTGTCTTTTTTCCGCATACATTTTATACACTAGCTCCCACGTTTTCATCCCATCGTAAGATTGGTAGATGTTTCTTTGGTAATGCGTATCAGAAAGCACCGTATCCACTGCTTTAATGTCAAATTCTTCTTTACCACTATATCCTTTTAAAACTATGGTGGTCATTTTTCCATCAATTACTTGAGAAGTAAACTCATGCCAGCGCTGTGCCTTTGCATTTAAAAAAAGTGCTTGCCATTCTTTAGTGCTGTTATTATAGGTCCGCAGATCGGTGGAGAAAAATCCACTTGGGCTCGTAAATTGAGACTGAAAGGTTTTATGGTCTTCTAAAAACCTCCCTGTTACGGTAGCTGTAAAATCCAGCTTTTTAAAA
>CAJXYJ010000197.1 GCA_913063255.1 uncultured Flavobacteriales bacterium
GCTGTAGAAACCCGTGGAGGATCTAAGCGTCCATTGCTTTCCGATCTTAGGGAATCTGGTGCAATTGAGCAAGATGCAGATATCGTTTCCTTTATTTATAGACCTGAATATTATAAAATTGACGAATGGGATGATGAAGAACATAGTCCTACTGAAGGTCAGGGGGAGTTTATAGTTGCAAAACATCGTAATGGTGGTCTTGATGAAATACGATTAAAATTTGTTGGACATCTTGGTAAGTTTGAAAATTTAGAAACTTTCGATTTTTCTAACGAGTTCCAGTCACAAATGAATGCTGCAAACGATGATACTTTTAAAGCTTCTCCAAATGAAGCATTTGGAAGTTCCATGAATGATCTATCTCCTGAAGAAGGAAATGATGTGCCATTTTAAACAAAATTAATTTCAGAAAGGATTAACTAAATATCCTCTTTTGGCTCAACTATTGTTTTTATCTTAGCCTTATGAGGAAATTTTTTATTTTTATTGTAATCCTAATTATTTCTATTCCTGCATCTGCATCTTATATATTAATACCGATGGATGTTGATAGTCAGAAGGAACATTTAAAAGCTTATGGAATTACTTATTGGGTTTTAGAAAAACAACAAAAGGTAAAGTGGCTTTTGAATTATAGAGGGGGATCTTTTTTAATTCCAGATACCGAAAAAGCCAGAAGGGAATGTCAGATTAGAGGAGTTTCTTTCGAGATACTTTCCAACTCAAAAACAGAAGAAATTCTAACTTTAATAAGTAGTCCTTCACAGAATATGGAGGCTGTTGTTTTAGAGAAAGCACCAAAAATAGCGGTATACTCTCCAAAAGAAAATCAACCATGGGATGATGCGGTTACTATGGTATTAGCTTATGCAGAGATACCATATACTGTTGTTTATGATGAAGAGGTTTTAACGGAACAATTGCTATTATATGATTGGTTGCATTTACATCATGAAGACTTTACTGGACAGTATGGAAAGTTTTATAGAGCCTATAGATCTGCTCCTTGGTATGTAGAAAATAAAAAGAATGCTGAGGCATTAGCTACAAAATTAGGCTATGATAAAGTATCTGAATCTAAACGTGATGTAGCATTAAAAATAAGAAATTATGTAGTTGGTGGAGGATTTATGTTTGCTATGTGTAGTGCAACAGATAGTTTTGATATAGCATTAGCAGCCGAGGGTGTTGATATTTGCGAAACCATGTTTGATGGGGATCCTAGTGAATCTGGTTATCAAAGTAAAATAAATTACAATAACACCTTTGCTTTTACCGATTTTATATTAGAACGAAGTCCTATGGTTTATGAGTTTTCTTCTATAGATATGACTTCTAAGCGTAAAGTATTAAAAGAAATAGACTATTTTACTTTGATGGATTTTTCTGCTAAATGGGATCCTATCCCAACAATGTTAGTGCAAAACCATACAGCTTTGGTAAAAGGATTTATGGGGCAAACAACTTCGTATGCAAGAGAACAAGTAAAGGCAAATGTCCTTGTTATGGGAGAGCAAAAAACGAATGGTGAAGCTCGATATATTCATGGAATAAAAGGAAAAGGATTTTTTACTTTTTATGGAGGGCATGATCCCGAAGATTACCAACATAGAGTAGGGGATGCTAAAACCGAATTAGCATTACATCCCAATTCTCCAGGTTATCGTTTAATTTTAAATAATGTATTGTTTCCTGCTGCAAAAAAGAAGAAACAAAAGACCTAATAATTTAATTAAGTTTAATGAAAAGACAAAATATTTCAAGTGTTTTAAGAAAATTAAGGGTTTTATATTTATCTGATTGGCTAAGGTTTTATTGGCAAAAATTTAAAAATAGGAAAGTAAATAAACGTTTTAAAGCACAAAATCCTAATATTAATTTGCCCCCAGACTATATGATATATGAGTCTTTTAGAATTCATTATCAAAGATATTATACTGATAGTAAAGAGAGTTCTGAAGAATTGGTTAGTAGATTCAGAAAACATATCGATTTAGAAAATAAAAAAATATTAGATTGGGGTTGTGGGCCAGCAAGAATTATTAGGCATTTACCAGAAATAATTGGCAATAATTGTGAATATTATGGAAGTGATTATAATAAGAAAACTATAGCTTGGAATAAAAAAAACATTAAGGATGTAGATTTTAATAATAATGATTTAACTGCAAAATTACCTTATGAAGATGATTTCTTTGATGTCATTTATGGTTTATCTGTTTTAACTCATCTTTCTAAGCAATTACATTTTGATTGGTTTGAAGAATTATCTAGAGTACTTAGAAAAGGAGGTATATTATTTTTAACTACCCAAGGTGACAATTTTAGAAATAAATTAACAAGTGCTGAAATTGAAAGGTATGACAATAATGAATTAATTGTAAGAGGAAATGTTTTAGAGGGGCACAGAACATATTCTGCTTTTCATCCAAAGAAATTTATGCAAGATTTGTTTGAAAAAGTTGAAATATTAGAACATATAGAATTGCCAATTAAAGAGGGATGGATACCGCAAGATATTTGGATCATTAGAAAAAAATAATTTTAATTTTCTTTTTTCATCAATGAATTATAGTAATCTTTAGGAGGCAAAACGGTAATCTCAACTCTACGGTTGCGTTGTTTGTTTTCTGGACTGTTATTTAAAAATTTCGGTTTGTCTTCTCCATAAGGATATATTTCAAAATCATATTGAGATTCGACATTTAGAAGTGGTTTCAGTTTTTCAATAACACTTTTACATCTATTTTCAGAAAGTATAATATTATAATCATTTTCTCCATCATCATCTGTATGACCTTCAACTAAAATAGTCGCTTTTTTAACCTGTACTATTTTTTTAGCAAGGGTATCTAAAATTTGATCTGCTGTTTCTTTTAATATAAAATCATCTACGTCAAATAATACATCAGTATTGATGGTTAATTTTAAAACAGAGTTTATAGCACCTATTGCATCAATATCTGCCCCAGCAGTTTTACTATTACATACTTCATTAAGATCTGTAATTCGTAAATAATAAAAAACATTTTCGGGATTAATATTCTGTTCGTTTAATTCGATTGCAGATTTACCACCAGAGATGTTTCCAGCAAACACCCAATCTAATCCATTTTCTGATATTTCAATTTTGGCTGCTTCTTTAGAGGGGCCTACTTCAAAAATATAAAGGTCGTATCCAGGTAAATTCATAAATCCATTATTTTTAAAAACAACAGTAAGGCTTCCTCTACAGCCTAAAGACAAATATGTAGGAAGACTATAAGAGATGTAATTTGGCTCATCTAAACATTGTTTAATATCGCGATACCTTTTATAAGGGGCAGGTTTTCCTATTTTATAATCTACAACACTGTCTGCAAATGATATTTTACCTAAGGGTAAGTAAATAGAAGAAGAATTGTCTGTTCTATATAAATTATCGTAATCTATCTGTGCATTGGTGAAATTTGCAAAAACAGAAATCAAACCTATTAAGATGGTGATTAGAGTACGCATAACAGTATATTCAACTAATATAGTTAATCTTTTGATTAAACTAAAAATTGAAATAATAGGAATTTATAAAACATAAAAAACCCGCTCATTGAGCGGGTTTTTTCTATTGAAATAATCTTATTAATGTCTTATTTAACTTTGTTTATTACAGCTTCAAAAGCTTCTGGGTGATTCATAGCTAAATCTGCTAAAACCTTACGGTTTAATTCGATATTATTAGCTTTCATTTTTCCCATAAACTGTGAATAAGACATACCGTGTTGTCTGGCACCCGCATTAATACGTGTTATCCATAAAGCACGAAATGT
>CAJXYJ010000198.1 GCA_913063255.1 uncultured Flavobacteriales bacterium
GGTGAGATTAGATATCTTACTCCTCTTAATATAGAGACTTCGAAAGCAAAGAAGTATTGTATGTTTCAAAAATCTGGTATTAAGTATGTGGATTATAAAGACGCAGACTTTTTAATGAGATTTATTAACGAGCAAGGTAAAATTTTACCAAGAAGATTAACAGGAACTTCGTTAAAATATCAACGTAAAGTAGCTGTTGCTGTAAAAAGAGCACGTCATATAGCATTAATGCCATATGTTGCCGATTTATTAAAATAAAAAATAGATAGGATTATGGAACTTATATTAAAAAAAGACGTAGAAAATCTTGGTTTTACAGATGATCTAGTATCTGTAAAAAATGGATACGGAAGAAACTTCTTACTTCCTCAAGGATTGGCTGTTTTAGCGACACCATCTACTAAAAAAGTATTAGCAGAAACTTTAAAGCAACGTGCATTTAAAGAAAAGAAAATAATTGCAGATGCTCAAAAGGAAGCAGATAAATTAAACGGATTAGAAATAAAAATACTTTCTAAAACTGGTGAAGGAGATAAATTGTTTGGATCTATATCTAACGCAAATTTATCAGAATCACTTGAAAAAGAAGATGTTTCTGTAGATAAGAAATTTATCACAATTGCTGGTGGGTTAATAAAACGTACTGGTCGTTACGATGCAACAATTCGTTTTCATAGAGATGTGATTGCTAATTTTTCATTCGAAGTAATTGCTGAAGCAAAAAAGTAAACTCCTTATTGTTAATAATTAACAGTATTATGTTAGCATAATAAACCATCCGTTTAAGCGGATGGTTTTTTTTTGCATATTTATAAAGGAAACGATGGGGTATGATACTAGTTTGGATCTAGATGGCAAATCTAATTTGGATTACGTTATATTTTCTAAAATATAAATGAAATAATTAGTAAATTTGCGCCCCTAATAAAGGGGCGTTTTTTTATGGCAAAATATAGCAGACTTACCAAAGAGCAATTTGAAGAACTTCACCAAGAGTTTATCAATTTTTTAGCAACTCAATCTATTACTGGAGAAGAGTGGAAACAAATTAAAGAGAAACAACCAGAAGCGGCTGAAGAAGAGTTAGACATCTTTAGTGATTTAATCTGGGAAGGAGTTATATCTAAAGCAAACTACCTTGAAAACATTTCTCCACAGCAATTATTTTTGTTTAAAGTGGAAGAAAAAGCAATGAAATTAATTGTAGTAAAAACAAAAGATGAATCCATCGATTTAACAACAACAAAAGGTTATCAATGGTTACAAGAAAATTTTGCTGAAGATGAAGTAGAATTTTTTACTGCTACTAAAGAATTTTCAGAAGATAGAAATGGTGATATTTTTTCTTTAATTAAGCAAGGAGCAAATATTACAAAGGGAGCTTTATTTACTTTTTTCGATAAGATTGTTAATTAGCATTCTTTAAAATATAAATATTGTTATGTGGAAAACCTTCATCTATTCTTGAAGGGTCGTAAATAAAACCACTTTTTTCTAAAAGTTTTATAGAGCTGGTATTTTCTTTATGTGTAAAAGCTTCAATACTTATTAATTTAAGCTTGTTAAAGCCAAAGCTAATAACTTCTTGAATGGCTTCCGTCATAATCCCTTTATGAAAATAATCTGGATGAAGATCATATCCAATTTCTGAAACTGTTTTATCTTCAGAAAAATTCCATAAACATATAGATCCAATTAATTCTTGTGACCCTTTTAAAGTGATTGCCCAATAACATATTTTACAATTTTCAACATCCTGATTACGATCACTAATAAAGGACAATGCTTCTTTTAGGTCTTTTTGTTTAGCTCTTAATATGTATTGATTTACAATTTCATTAGAGCGTAAATAAAAAATTTGTTGTGCATCATTTTTGGTAAGTTTCCTTAATTGTAATCGTTTTGTTTTTAAAATTGGAAAAATACTGTTTGTTTTATTCATATCGTAAGCTCTCAATGGGGTCTAATTTTGCAGCTTTTGAAGCAGGGTAGGATCCAGCAATAACAGCTACTATGAAAGTAATGATTGTTGCCCAAATCATAGGAACCCAAGGAAGTGAAAATTCAGAGTCGAAAAAGGAAGAAAATGCAAATCCTGTAGCGATCCCTAATAGTATTCCTAAGACAGATCCTAATTGACCAATAACAATAGTTTCAATAAAAAACTGTGTTGCTATAGTAGAATTCTTTGCTCCCAATGCTTTCCGAACACCAATTTCTCGAGTACGTTCGGTGACAGAAACCAACATAATATTCATTAGAGCGATAGAGGAACCTAAAATGGTAATAATACTGATAATCCATCCAGAGATTTCTAAATAACTTGTAATGCTTGCAATTCGGTTGATAAGATCATCACTGCGTTCCAAACCAAAATCATTTTCCTCTACTGGATTTAAACCTCTTATATTTCTAAAAGTAATTATGGCTTCATCTTGAGCATTATCGAGTAAAGCTTTATCTTTTACCATAATACTTATGGTATAATTTATTCTAGGTTGGGTATAAATACTTCTTGCTACCTGTATTGGGATTAATACTTTTAAATCTTGATTATTTCCGAAGGTGGATCCTTTTGATTCTAAGAGTCCAACAATTTTAAATTTTACTCCTCGAATACTTATTGTTTTACCTATTGGGTCTTCACTAACAAAAAAGTTTTTCAGAAAATCAGAACCAATAATACAAACCTTATTGTTATTCTGAACATCAAAAACATTAAAGTTTCTTCCCCTTTCCACTTCGGTTCCAGTGTTTTCTAAATAATGTTCATTAATACCATAAACCTGAACTTCTGGATCTGTTTTTTCGCTTTCGTATTTAATCTCCGCAGTTCTAGTTCCTCTAAATGAAATGGAAGTTTGTGTTAGTGGATATTCGTATATATCTACAAACTCTCTAATATTCTGGTAACTAATAATTGGGTTTACTTTTTCTCGTTCTCCACCATGACGTTGTACTCCAAAATCGTAGCGTTGAATATTAAAGGTATTAGAACCCATAGATGCAAAACTGCCAGAGATAGAAGTCTCCATAGCTTTTACGGCACTTAAAATACCCACTAAAGCCCAAATACCAATTCCTATAATTACAATTGTTAGAATGGTTCTAAGCAATTGAGTTTTAATAGAATTCAATGCAATTTGTACATTAACCCAAAAAAGTGAAAACATAAATAATGTTGTTATTTATCCATTAGACTGTTAATGGCGTATAAAGTTACCATTATTTTAAAATAACTGATTATTTAATTTAGATTTTAAGATATTTGCAGGATTAATGTTTGAAGGATTGAATAATCTAATGATTGAAGGGTTAAACCTGAAACCACAAACTTGAAACTAAAAACCAAACAAATTGGCACAAAAACCATCCATACCAAAAGGAACAAGAGATTTTTCTCCTGAAGAAGTTATAAAACGCAACTATATTATAGACATCATAAAAGGTTGTTTTAATACTTATGGTTATCAGCCTATAGAAACTCCTTCCTTTGAAAAGAGTGAAACATTAATGGGTAAATATGGGGAAGAAGGGGATCGTTTGATTTTTAAAATCTTGAATAGTGGTGATTATTTAAGTAAAGTTGATGACACTTTATATTCTGAAAAGAACAGTCAAAAATTGATTTCAAAGATTTCAGAAAAAGCATTGCGTTACGATCTTACCGTTCCTTTTGCTCGATATGTAGTACAACACCAAAACGAAATTACTTTTCCATTTAAACGCTATCAAATTCAACCAGTATGGAGAGCAGACCGTCCACAAAAAGGACGTTTTAGAGAATTTTATCAATGTGATGCCGA
>CAJXYJ010000199.1 GCA_913063255.1 uncultured Flavobacteriales bacterium
TTTTTATAATTACTAAATTAACACAGAAATACTAATAAAATCTAATAGTTATATATGAAGACAATTCAGTTTAGAGAGGCGATATGTGAAGCGATGAGCGAAGAAATGCGCAGAGATGAAAGCATTTATTTAATGGGAGAGGAGGTTGCTGAATATAATGGTGCATACAAGGCTAGTAAAGGAATGCTGGATGAATTTGGTGAGATGCGTGTCATTGATACTCCTATTTCTGAACTTGGTTTTTCAGGTATTGCTATAGGTTCTGCAATGATAGGAAATCGTCCTATTGTAGAATATATGACCTTTAATTTCTCATTGGTTGGTATTGATCAAATTATTAATAATGCTGCAAAAATGAGACAAATGAGCGGTGGTCAATTTAATATTCCTATAGTTTTTAGAGGACCTACTGCTTCTGCTGGTCAATTGGCAGCTACCCATTCTCAAGCTTTTGAAAGTTGGTTTGCAAACTGCCCTGGTTTAAAAGTAATTGTCCCTAGTAACCCTAAAGATGCTAAAGGACTTTTAAAAAGTGCGATTAGAGATAATGATCCTGTGATTTTTATGGAGAGCGAACAGATGTATGGAGATAAGGGAGAGGTGCCTGAAGGAGAATATTTAATTCCTATAGGAGTTGCTGATGTAAAAAGAAAGGGTGAGGATGTAACTATTGTATCTTTTGGTAAAATAATTAAAGAAGCTTATAAAGCTGCCGATGTACTTTCTAAAGAAGGAATAGAATGTGAAATTATCGATTTACGTACTGTCCGTCCTATGGATCATCAAGCGATTTTAGAATCGGTTAAAAAAACAAACAGATTGGTTATATTAGAAGAGGCTTGGCCTTTTGGTAATGTAGCAACCGAAATTACATATCAAGTGCAAGAACAAGCTTTTGATTATTTAGATGCTCCTATTATTAAAATAAATACAGCAGATACACCTGCTCCATTTTCCCCCGAACTTTTAGCGGAATGGCTTCCTAATAGTGAAGATGTAATAAAAGCCGTAAAAAAAGTGTTGTATAGGTAATTTAAAAATTGCTTTAATTTCGATATAACTTTACCTATTCAATGAAAAAATTTCTATTTTTATTATTGATTGCGTTTCCTTTTTTGAGTTTTTCTCAAACAAAGGTTAGTGGTGTGATTAATGATGAATTTGGAGAGCCAGTTGCCTTTGCTAATGTTTTGTTTAAAGATTCCTATGAAGGAACTATTACTAATGAAAACGGACGTTTTTATTTAGAAAGTGATGAGACTTATACTACATTACAATTTTCATTTATTGGTTACGCTACTTTAGAATTAGAACTTACCCAAAAGAGTACCTTTAAAATAGAAGTGGTTTTAAAAGAGGAGTCTGCTGCTCTTGATGAAGTGGTTATTTTTTCTGGGAAACAGTCTAAAAAAAATAATCCTGCTATCGATATACTTCGGAAAATATGGGAGAATAGACGTGAAAATGGCGTTTCTAAATTCGATCAATATGAATACGATAAATACGAAAAATTAGAATTCGACTTAAATACCATAGATAGTACTTTAATAAAAAGTAAGACATTTAGAGGAATGGAATTTGTTTTCGATCAAGTAGATACCTCTCGTATAACTGGAAAAACATACCTTCCTGTATTTATTAATGAAGCCTATTCTAAGGTATATGGTGACAATATCCTGAAAAAGGAAAAAGAGATTCTTGGAGGAAACAAGAATTCTGGTTTTGAAAACAACCAAACTCTTATTGAATTTGTAAAAGACCTGTATGCAGAATTTAATGTTTATGACAATCACTTAAAGTTTTTTGATGTAGCCTTTACAAGTCCGCTATCTAAAACAGGTATCGATGTTTATAATTATGTTTTATTAGATAGCGCATATATAGATAACAAGTGGTGTTATAATATTGTTTATTACCCTAGACGTAAAAACGAACTTACATTTAAAGGAGATTTTTGGGTAAATGATTCTACTTGGGCAATTAAAGAAATAAATCTTCAAGCTACTAAAAGTGCCAATTTAAACTGGGTTCGAGAAATTTATATTGAGCAAGAATTTGACGTATTAAACGATTCGGTTTTCTTGATTACTCGTGACTATATGTTGAGTGATTTTAGTTTCAGAAAAAAGGAAGAGGCTCATGGAATGTATGGAAAGAGAACGACTTTGCTCGACAATTATGAATTTGATATTCCGAAAGAAGAAAAATTCTATAAAGAAAATATAGACCCATACGAATATGAAATCTACAATCGCCCAGATGAATATTGGGATGAGCGTAGAATGGAAAAATTAAGTAAGGATGAAGAGGGGATATACAAAATGTTGGACACCTTAAAAACAGTGCCTCGTTTTAAAAGTCTTTATAACTTGGGAACCCTATTTGCTAGCGGTTATTATGAATTTGATGGATTCGATTTAGGGCCTCTATATTCAACATTTGGGTATAATGAAGCAGAAGGTTTTAGGGTTAGACTTGGAGGTAGAACCTATTTTTCTTCCAACGATTTATGGCGTGCTGAAGGATTTGTTGCTTACGGTTTTAAAGATCAACGTGTAAAATACGGCTTGTCTGGAAAATGGCTTTATAATAGAAAAAATCGTAAAACGATATTTGGGGGCTTTAGAAAAGATGTAGAACAAACAGGGGCTAGTTTAACAAATAGTAAAGATGTATTGGGTAGAAATCGTGCATCTTCAGCATTGGTTACCGTTGGGTCTAATGACAAACTTACAAGAATAAATCTAGGAACTTTGGGTTTTCAAATGGAGCCTGCTAAGAATTTTATTTTTAGAATAACGGGATCCTATAGAACATTGCGTTCTGCATCAGATACTTTTAGTTTGGATTATATTGATGAAAATGGGGACATTCAGTCTGAAATTAATCAACCAGAATTAGAATTTGGAATTAATTATTCGCCTGGAAAAAAGTCTTCAGGGTTTGGAGTGGAAAGAAATGTAATTAATGGAGGTAATTTTCCTGAATTTTATGCAGGTTACACTTTCGGGTTAAAAGATTTTTTAGATGGAGATTTTCAATATCATAGAATTCAAGCATTATATACACAGCCGTGGAATGTTGGTGGTTTAGGGAGATTATATACCACCATTGAAGTTGGAAAAATTTATGGAACAGTACCATTAGGATTGTTAAGTCCAATACCAGGAAATCAGACTTTATTTAGTATTTACAATACTTTTACACAATTAGATTATTACGAATTTGTAAGTGATACTTATGCATCATTTCATTTACACCACAATTTTGGAGGTCGTGTTTTTGGAAGGGTTCCTTTTCTTCGAGAGCTAAATCTTCGTGAAATAGTTGGATTTAGAGCTGTTTATGGGGAGCTATCTGAAGCAAATAACTCTATTAACATTGGTGTAGACGGTAAGCCCATTGGTTATCTAGCGCCAGAAGATATTTACTGGGAATGGAGTGCGGGAATAGGAAATATATTTAAAGTATTTTCTATTCAATTTAATGTAAGAGGAAATTATTTAGATATTCCGGATGCACGTAAATATGGTATTACAGGTAAATTTAGTTTTTCTTTTTAACAAAAACATAAAATTTATCTAAACAGAACATTTTTTTAAATTAGCATAAAATTAATATAATGAGTCCAAGAAATAAAAAAACCTTCGATGTATTAATCGAAATACCTAAAGGAAGCAGAAATAAATACGAATACGATTTCGATTTACATAAAATTAGATTCGATAGAATGTTGTTTTCATCTATGATGTATCCAGCAGATTATGGTTTTATTCCTGAAACACTTGCATTGGATGGAGATCC
>CAJXYJ010000200.1 GCA_913063255.1 uncultured Flavobacteriales bacterium
TGATTTTCTTGAATTTTAAAGTGCATTTTCCATCTTTTGTATCGGAAGGCATTTAAACCACCATCATCATCAAAATAGAAAATCTCATTTCTAGGGCTTTCTTCAGTTTCACCCGTTAAATAAGGCAGAAAGTTGTAACCATCTAAATGTACTTTATAATCACGACCCATTGCAGAATGTCCTTTCAATAATTTCTCTTTTACATCGGTTTCTCCAGCAGCAGCTAAAAATGTTGGCAACCAGTCTTCTCCAGAAATAATTGCATTACTCACTTGTCCTGGTTTTATCTTTGCTGGCCATTTAATTACACATGGAGCACGAAATCCACCTTCCCAAGTGGTTGCTTTTTCACCTCTAAAAGGAGTCATACCACCATCGGGCCAAAAAATAACTTCTGCACCATTGTCTGTTCCAAAAATCACAATGGTATTTTCCTCAATTCCTAACTCTTCCAATGTTGCTGTCAACTCACCAACAATATCATCTAATTCTGTCATCCCATCTGCATATAAGCCAAGTCCTGTTTTTTCCTTGTATTTGTCTTGTAAATGTGTCCAAACATGCATTCTGGTAGAGTTATACCATACAAAGAATGGTTCGTCATTGCCGTTTGCTTTTTTCATAAATGCTATAGCAGCATCTTTTGTTTCATGATCTACGGTTTCCATTCTCTTTTTAGTCAAAGGTCCTGTATCCTCTATTCTTCCATCTGCAGAAGAACTAATAACACCTCTTGGTCCAAATTTCTTTTTAAACTCCGCGCCTTTTGGGTAGTCTGGATGTTCTGGCTCTTCTTCAGCGTTTAAATGATATAAATTTCCTAAGAACTCATCAAAACCATGATTGGTAGGTAAATGCTCATCTAAATCTCCTAAGTGATTTTTTCCAAACTGTCCAGTTGTATAGCCATGGTTTTTAAGTAAACCAGCAATGGTAGGGTCTAAAATATTTAAACCTTCTTTGGCTCCTGGCAATCCAACTTTGGTTAAACCTGTTCTGTAGGGAGATTGACCTGTAATAAATGCCGATCGACCTGCAGTACAGGATTGTTGTGAATAATAATCGGTAAAGACAATTCCGTCTTTTCCAATTTTGTCAATATTGGGAGTAGTATATCCCATCATCCCCATATTATAAATACTAGGATTGGACCAACCAATATCATCACCCCATATAACAAGGATGTTTGGTTTGTCATTATTTTGAGCTACCATTAATAATGGTGCAAAAAATAATAAGGATAGAAATAATGCTTTTTTCATATTAATTTAATTTTTGGTTAAGGTCTAAAGGTAATAAAAAGCCAATATACCTTGCAATGAAATAATAAGTATATTTGATTATAATTCATACTATATGTATAATAAGCTTTCTTTTTTTGTAATTCTCATTTTTTCAGTTTTATCCATAACCGCTCAGGAGAAAGCTAAAGATTCCTTATTTGATAAAGAATCCAAAACATTTATAGTATTGCCTCTTATAACTAGTAATCCCGCTATGAAAACAGGATTTGGAGCTATGCCGATGTATTTCCTTAAATTAAAAAAGGACGACTCTTTATCCACTCCATCTTTAGTTGCAATATATGGCTTGTACACTACTAATAATAGTTATGTTTTTGTGCCTACAGCAAAATTATATTGGAATGAAAATAAAAATAAAGCAACAATATTTACTGGAACTTTACGAGTAAATAACGATTTTACTTATGATAATGAAGACGAAGAAGATTTACATTTGGTTTTTTCTGAACTTCGATATTTCTTATCCACTGAATATAGTCGAAGAATTATAGGTGATTTTTATTTGGGATTATTGTATTTAGGTACTAAAACCAATTATAAATTTGACAAAGGATCTGATGAAGAAAACGAATTTACAGAAGCCTTTTTTGAACAAAATGGAATTACCGATAATTTTATTTCGAGTATAGGTTTTAATATTTCTTTTGATAATTTAGACTATGCGTATAATCCAACAAAAGGATTGTCTTTTAGTATACGCCCAAAGTTTAACAGAGAATGGTTAGGGAGCGATAACGATTATGTGGATACTGATTTTAATGCTTCTTATTTTATTCCTCTGTCTCAAAAAAGCGTACTAGGGTTTGGACTTGCAGGTGGATTTGCTACTGGAGATGTGCCTTTTGATGGATATCAAAATTACGGAGTTAGAAATAGTTTAAGAGGATATACAACAGGAAAATACAAGGGAAAACACATGGTGGCATTTCAAACTGAATATAGAAGAAATATTTATAAAAGATGGGGAGGAGTTGCTTTTGTAGGTACAGGAAGTGTTTGGGGAAATGATGAAGAGGGAGAAGAAACTTTTGAAAGAGATTGGCTGCCTAGTGCTGGTTTAGGTGCTCGTTTTATGATCTCTAGAGAAAAAAGAATCAATCTTAGATTAGATTATGCAGTTGGAGTTGACGGAAACCAAGGACTTTACTTTGGAATTATGGAATCATTTTAATGAACCCAAAAAACTACTTGGCAATTATTTTTTTGTTAGAAACTATTCCATAGACCTTTCCTTTTAATTTACTTCCTAATAAGGCTGCATTCTTTGAAGTGGATATAATGTCTTTTTCAGAAAAAACCCATTCCGTCGTAGGATTGAATAAACTAAGATCTGCTTGATTTCCTTCCTCGATTGTGTTCTGTGGGATATTGAAAGATTGTTTTAAGGCTGTGAGTGTTTTTACAGCAGTTTCAGTATCTAGAACATTATTAAGTGCGCCAAAACAACTTTCTAAGCCAATGCTTCCATAATAGGCGTGATCAAATTCTGTTTTTTTATGTTCTATATCAATTGGGTTATGATCACTCGTAACTCCATCAATCACTCCATCTTTTAGGCCTTTTAAAATTGCTTTTATATCTGTTTTTGTTCTAAGAGGAGGTAAGAGTTTATAATTGGTGTCAAAAGTCTCTAAAACATCATCTGTAAGCATAAGGTTAGAAATTGCTACACTACAGGTTACTTGTAAGCCTTTATTTTTAGCTTCTTTAATAAGAGCTACAGACTTTTTTGTGGAAATGGTAGGAATATGTAGCTTTCCGCCCGTATATTCTAAAATATAAAGATCTCTTGTTATTTGTAATTCTTCAGCTAAGGCAGGTATGCCTTTTAATCCTAAGCGCGTACTATTTACTTCTTCGTTAACCATTCCTAGTTTTGAGATTGCTTTTTCAAAAGGAAAGGATTGAACTAGCCCATCAAAGGATTGAGAGTATTGTAAAGCTATTTTTAATAAGTTAGGGTTTTCAATTGGTTTTTTATAATCGTAAAAAGAAACGGCTCCTTCATTTTTCATATCGTAAAGTTCCGCAAGATTTTCCCCTTCACCTTTATTAGTAAGTGCACCAATAGGGTAGAGGTTTACCAAATTTCGATAGGCTTCAGATTTTAAAAATTTTATGGTTGATTTACTATCGGTTACCGGATTAAGGTTTGTGTTTACTGCAACATGAGTAAAACCACTATGAGCGGCTGTTTTTAATCCGTTAGCGATAGTTTCCCGTTCTTCAAAACCTGGTTCTCCAAAAGAGACACTACTATCAAACCAACCCTGAGAAATATGAAGGTTTTCTAGATTAATTTCTTTAGAGTTTTGCTCTTTGGATATTGAACTTTTAATCTTTGTAATGATGCCATTTTCGATAAGAATATCTCTCTTTTTTAAATGGTGCTTGCTGGAAGCATCAATGATAGTGGCAGATCTTAATAAAATATTCATTTGTAGAATTTTAAAATAAGCATTTCCAATATAAGAAA
>CAJXYJ010000201.1 GCA_913063255.1 uncultured Flavobacteriales bacterium
GAAAAAAATAAAGGTGAATCTTTCTAAAAGACCCACCTTATTTATTATTCAAAAATAATTATTTTTAAGCCTTTGCTCTTTTATCTGCTACAACAAATGAAGTATCATAACCTGAGAATTTCTTAAGATAATTTTTTATGGAAGTTCCAAAAGCGTCTTTAAATGTTAAGGTTCCTCCACTTCTAAGGTATTTTTTTACATTTCCTGCGCCAGCAAGATGTGCTGCTGCTAAGATTCCAGATTCTGTAATTTTAATTCCACCAATATTTCTTCCTACATAATTATTAATATCTCTTCTTAGAATCCATTTGTTTCTTGAAGTATTTGCAGAAAAAGCTTTCTCTTGAAGTTGGCTATCTAACATAAAACTGCTAGAATCATAAATACCAATCAATTTAAGTGTGTTCTTACCAAATTGATACTTACCCATGTATCCATATTTATTGATAATAAAATAATCTCCACTAGATTCTTTAAACCCTAGAGCTTCTTTAAATCCTACATAAGATTTTCCTAAAAAAATGTAATTTGAAGATTTATTAGAAGAAACATCTTTAACTTCATCTTGATTAGGCACGTTATAGCATAACTCAAAACCATTCACATGGTAATGTGATAGATCAATCTTTTTTGCAAAAGAAAACCCTGTTGTTATAGCAAGTACAACAAATAGTAATAAACTTGTTTTAAATAAGTTACTTTTCATTTTGTTAAAATTTAGATACATTATAGCATCTTCGATTTCAGCGTGCAAAGATACAAATTCTTTTAATATTAAATAACCTAGTGTTTAAACCAAGTTATCTCGCCTTGATGGAATAAAAATAAGTAGGATTTATCCTACAGTAAAAGAATTTAGAAAGTTTTAGATATATTGTATAATTAACACGATTAAATACGCAGTAATATTTTTAATATGTTAAAAAAGTGAGGGTTGTGCTTATCTTTTTATTTTTTGTTGAGAGATCCACCTCACATATTCTCGTTTATTTCTGTTATGTTGAGAAAGAGTTTTTGCGAATTTATGATAGCCAAAGTTTTTTACATCAGCTACAAAAAAATAAAATTTATGCTTTTCAAAATTTAAAACTGCATCTATCGAAGTAATATCAGGCATAGCGATAGGTCCAGGAGGTACACCTGCATACTTATAGGTATTATAAGGAGAGTCTAATTCTAAGTCTTTATATAATACTCGCTTTATTTCTTGATCAAAATCTTTATCTAATTTCTTTTTAGAGTAAATAACCGTAGGATCTGCTTGTAATAACATTCCTCTTTTTAATCTATTAACATACACCCCTGCTACTCGCTGTCTTTCATCTACTTTGGCAGTTTCTTTTTGTACAATTGCAGCCAAACTGATTACTTCTACTTTACTTAGGTTTAATTCAGCTGCTTTTTGTTTTCGACTGGTATTCCAAAACGACTGGTATTCTTTAAACATTCTTTCCTGAAAACCTTTTGCAGTTATATTCCAATAGATTTCATAAGTGTTTGGAATATACATAGACAAGGCATTATCTTGAGTAAACCTTTTCTTATTTAAATAATCATTATTTCTAAATACTTTCAAAAAACCTAAACTATCTACTTCTAATTGCTTAGATAAATTTCCCGCAAGGTTTTCAAGACGCTCTTGATTGTTAAACTTTATAATTATTGGAATATTTCCTGTTCGAATGGAATTAATAATATCATTATTATTCATTCCCTTCTTAATAATAAAATGTCCAGATTTAATATTACTAGGATATTCTTTTCTATTAGCAACAGCTTCAAAAGAAATAGGATCTTTTAATAAAGGTTTAAGCTCCTCCATAACATCACTAAATTTAGCTCCAGTAGGAATATAAACATGAGCCTCGTTATTGTTGAATGCAGTATTTGGAATAAAAACAGCATTATATACATAATATGCAAAACCTGCCATTAGCAATAGTCCAATTAATGTGACTGCTAGTAGTATTTTTTTAATATACATTATTTAATAATTGATAGTGTAATTCGTTTTTAAATGATCCTTGAGAATAGATCCAATCAACTTTTGATCCAGATTTTATAAATCCAGATTTTTCAAAAAGTTGAATACTCGCAATATTATCTTCAGGGATATTAGCATATACTTGGTGCACATTTAAGTGTACAAAAGCATAATTACATATTAACTCTAAAGCCTCTGAAGCATATCCTTTTTGTTTTTCTTCATCTGATGAAATAAGAACCCCTATTCCTACTCGCCTATGCTTTGGCTCAAAATCGAATAAATCAATGCTACCTATAGCTTTATTTGAATCTATCTTACAAATAACCAGTCGCAATTGTTTTACTTCAAAAATATCTTTATGCGAATTTTCTAAATATTGACTTAATATAAAACGTGAATATGGAGTCGTAGTATTACTAACTTCCCAAACCGATTCATCATTTTCTATCTGATAAAGAAAATCTAAGTCGGTTGGTTCTAAGGCTCTAAGTAGTATCTTTTTTCCTAATAAGGTTTTCATTGCCAGATTCCTTTAAAAACTTGTGATGCAGGGCCTTTTAAATATACATCATTATAACCCGTTTCTGTTTTGCTAAAATTAACATTCAACAACCCTCCTTTAGTATAAAGAATAACTTTATTTGATGAAGTTTTATTCGTTTCATATAAAGCAATTGCAACGGCAGTAACTCCAGTACCACAAGAAAGTGTTTCATCTTCCACACCTCGTTCATAAGTTCTTACTGCAAATTTATCTTGATCTATTCTTTCAACAAAATTTATATTAGCTCCTGCTTTTCCATAAGTAGTACAACGAATGGCAGCTCCTTCTTTTTTAACATTATAATTTTCCAAATCATCTACAAGTTGCACATGATGTGGAGAGCCTGTATCCAAATAAATGTAATTTTCAGAAACTTTAATATCTGAAACATCATTCATTTTTAAGGACACATTCTCTTTATCTAAAGTAGCATTATGCATTCCGTCAATCGCTTCGAATGTTGTTTGATCCTTAATTATATTTAAATATTCTGCAAAACGAACAATACATCTACCTCCATTACCGCACATAGAACCAGGGTTACCGTCTGCATTAAAATAATACATTGTAAAATCTAAAGTTGCATGACTCTCTAATAAAATTAATCCATCGGCACCTATGCCAAATCTACGATTGCACATTTGAGAAATCAACTCTATGTTTTTCTTAGGAAAGGATTCATTGCGATTATCGATAATAACGAAATCGTTTCCAGTTCCTTGATATTTGTAAAAATCTATATTCATTCTCGACAAAGATATTAAAAGTAGCTTGTTGGTCACATCTATTATGGCTGTTAAATACTAGTTAAAGTCAAACTTTTAGAAAATATATAGGTCAAATACAAGTTTATTAATTACATCAATCAAAATTCTTTCATATGAAAAAAACAATTCAACTATTCATCGTAGCAATTTTAGCTGGAGTATTTACATTATTAGGTTATAAATATTTTTTAGAATCTGATAAAATAATCCAAGTTAGACAACCCATAAGTTCGTCTTTGATACCAGTAACTAATACTCTTTCTGAAACCAATGCATTTAACATTGGTTTCACCGAAGCTGCAGAAAAAACTGTACATACTGTAGTACATGTAAAAAACACTACCATTAGTAGACAAGCAGGAAATCTTAGCGAATATTTTTTTGGAGGAGGTGCACCCAGAGCTATGATTGGTTCCGGAAGTGGTGTAATTATATCTCCAGATGGATATATCATCACTAACAATCATGTAATAGA
>CAJXYJ010000202.1 GCA_913063255.1 uncultured Flavobacteriales bacterium
ATAGGAGTACAATGCATTACTATTTTGGGGCATAAGTAATAAGCTACATTCCCCATCTTCAATCACATAATATTTTTGGTATCTTTTTTTACCTTTTACGTATCTAATGCCGATGAATTTCGCTATTGATCTACTACCTATTGAAAATTCTCCTTGTGCATGAATATTTTTTATATCACTAATTTTAATAAGTCTAGATTTTTCAAGATATTCCTTTTTTTGTTTCTTATAACTAACCCCAGCAAGTAGGGGCTTTTCATTAAATTCTTCTGTATAATATCTTAATTGATCATCTTCAACACTGAGGTCAGGTCCTCCCATTTCAAGTTCCTCTCCATTATTCATTACTATAACGCCATATTGACTGTAAGCGTTAAAACTTAGAAAAATTACTAATAGCGATATATAAATCGATTTTACTTGTCTCATATTTTTTTATATTATTTCTTGAAATTGTATATGTGATAAAATAAGCAATAAATATTTTATTGTATGCCAATGCTTTTGTCACAGTAGTTTCACTCACCGATATTTACTGATTTGCATATTTTCAAAACTAGCAAAAAAGAATGAATGGTCAAATTAAATAAAAATTAATTATCGTCTTAAAAAAATCACTTTTCTTTACGTACACGCTTTAAAACCAAAAAATTCTGAGGATTAATGCCTAAACCGCTTACTTTATTATTTACAAACCGTACTGCCATATCATAAAATAATGGAATTATAGGTGCTTCAGCGATAATAATAGAATCCATTTGAGTATAGATAAGTTTGCGTTGATTAATATCTGAAATATTTAAAGCCTTCACATACAAACTATCAAAAACTTCATTTTTAAAGTGTGTGTAATTTGGCCCATTGGGAGTGAAATTTGGACTATAAAAAAGAGATAGATAATTTTCAGCATCTGGATAATCTGCTATCCAACTTGCTCTAAAAATATCCAATTCCCCAGAAGATTTCATCTGTCTTAGGGTGGAAGGTGGCATCACATCAATAATTACTTTTATACCAATTTTCTCTAATTCACGTTGAATGTATTCACACAAATCTAAATATTGACTATTGGTGCCAATAGTTATGGTTGGTTTTTTGTCACCCGTTTCTTCTTTATATTGTGCAACTAATAATCTTGCTTTTTCTGGTTGGTAAGTATAGCCATTACTATTATTAAAGCCTGGCAATCCTTTTGGAATAAAACCATGAACAGCAGGAATTCCCATTCCATTTCTTAGATAAGTAATCATTTTCACACGATCAAAACCATAGTTAATTGCCTGTCTGAGCGATTTTGATTGTATTTGAGGAGAATCAGCGTCCAGGTAAACTCCCAAATACTCTGTGTTTAAATAAGGGCTTGTAATAAGTTTTATTCGGTCTTTATATTTTTCTTGTAATTTTCCCTTTGTTGTGACGATATCATCTTTGTACGAATTGTCCAAACCAGAAATGAAATCTAATTTTCCTTGAGCAAATTGTAAAAACTCACTTTGCTTATCAGGTAAAAAAGTAATAGCTACTGCTTCTAAATAAGGTAATGGATTGCCTTGCTCGTCTTTTTCAAAATATAAAGGATTTCTTCGAAGAACAAGTTTTATGTTTTCTTCCCATAATTTAAACATAAATGGTCCTGTTCCAACTGGATTAGAGCGAAAATCATTTCCGTAGTAATCTATTGCTTCTTTGGGCACTACCGAGCAAAACCGCATAGATAAAAGCCCTAGAAATGCTGGAAAGGGTTGTTTTAGTTTTATAGAGAAAATGGTGTCGTTTATTGCTTTATAACTCTCTACGTTCTTCATAACCCAACGTCCTCTGGAGGCTACTTTTTCATCTAAAAGTCTATTAAAACTGTATTCAAAATCATAAGCTGTAACTAGTCGGGTGGAGTCATTCTGTGTTTCTAAAAAGGCTTTATTCTTATGAAAATAAACGTCATCTCTTAAAATAAAAGTATAAGTGAATGTACTGTCATTAATGGTCCAGTGCTTTGCAATATCTGGTTGGATGGCTAAAGAATCGTCTAATTGCACCAAACTATTAAAAAGTTGATTTGTGGGCCAAATAATCTGGGGATTACTCGCAAATGCTGGGTCTAAGGTTCCAATATTACTATGTTCGTTATAACGAAAAACTAAATGATCTTTATCTGAGTTTCTATCTGAAGAACAAGAAAATAATAATAGTACGATGCAACTTACTGATACTGCATTAAATAGTTTTGTTAATTTGATGTTCATCTGCTTTTTTGAAACCAATTTTAGTTTGTATTTTTGCAATCCCAAAAAAATGGGAGCATTGTCAAAAATACAAGAATGAACGCTATCAAAAAAGTCGCATTTTATACTTTAGGTTGTAAACTCAATTTTAGTGAGACTTCTACTATTGCCAGAAATTTTTCTAATGAAGGATTTGATCGAGTAGATTTTTCAGAAAAGGCAGATATGTACGTAATCAATACCTGTAGTGTTACCGAAAATGCTGACAAGCGTTTTAAAGACATTGTGAAACAAGCTCAAAAAGCAAATCCCGATGCATTTATTGCGGCAATTGGCTGTTATGCTCAATTAAAACCACAAGATTTAGCTGATGTTAATGGAGTGGATTTAGTGCTGGGTGCCACAGAAAAATTTAATATAACCGCATATATTAATGACCTTTTCAATAATCCCGAGCGGAGTCGAGGGGTTGGTGAAATTCATTCTTGTGAAATTGAAGAAGCGAATTTTTATGTTGGTTCCTATTCTATTGGCGATCGAACTCGAGCATTTTTAAAAGTGCAAGATGGTTGTGATTATGTATGCACCTTTTGTACAATTCCTTTGGCTAGGGGTATTTCGAGAAGTGATGCCTTAGAAAATGTTTTGAAAAATGCGGAAGATATTTCTAAGCAAGGAATAAAAGAAATCGTGCTTACTGGTGTTAATATAGGTGATTATGGAAAAGGAGAGAATGGTAACAAAAAACATGAACATACTTTTTTAGAACTTATTGAGGCATTAGATAAGGTTAATGGAATTAGACGTTTGCGAATTTCTTCAATTGAGCCTAATTTATTAAAAAATGAGACTATAGATTTTGTTTCAAAATCTAATTCTTTTGTGCCTCATTTTCATATTCCATTGCAAAGCGGCAGTAATGAGTTGTTAAAGCTTATGAAGCGTAGATACAAACGAGAATTGTATACCGAAAGGGTTTCAGAAATAAAAAGATTAATGCCTCATGCTTGCATCGGTGTAGATGTAATTGTTGGATTTCCTGGAGAAACCGATGAGTTATTCCTAGAAACGTATCATTTTTTAAATGAATTGGATATTTCCTATTTGCATGTCTTTACCTACTCAGAGCGGGAAAACACACCTGCTATTGAAATGGAAGGTGTTGTGCCCTTAAAAGTTCGGAAAAAAAGAAGTAAGATGTTACGAGGTCTTTCTGTTAAGAAAAGGAGAGCTTTTTATGAAAATCAGTTGGGGAGTATTCGTACTGTTTTATTTGAAGGAGAAAACAAACAAGGGTATATACATGGATTTACAGAAAACTATGTAAAAGTTAAAACACCTTGGAATCCTGAATTAGTAAATACATTGCATACTATTAATCTCACTAAAATAGATAAAGAGGGATTAGTGCGTTTTGAATTTATAAAAAAAGAAGTGCTTTCTTAAATATTTATCCCTATAGGAAGGAGCTTTTTATATTTTCTGCGGTTCTTACGTAGAAAAGTAGCTATTTC
>CAJXYJ010000203.1 GCA_913063255.1 uncultured Flavobacteriales bacterium
AATTCTTCCCATTTATTTAAATTTTTTATCTAAATCTGACACATCTAAGGTCATTAATACAGGTTTATTTGTTGGTGATATGGTGGGTTCCTTACAAGCAAAAAGTTGGTGAATTAAATGTTCTTGCTCTTCTAAAGTTAAAGCTGTTCCTGTTTTAACTGCCAAACTTTTTGCTAAAGACTTAACTAACAAATCATTTTGACTAAAACCTGCCTCAGGCAATTCGTTTTTAATATCACTTATTAATTGCTCTAATACACTTTTAATTTCACTTTCTTTAACTGAAACTGGAATTCCATTAATTTCTATTTCTTCTTTTCCAAACACAGAAAAACCAAAGCCTGTATGTTCTAATTGTTCTTGTATACTTTTTATTAACTCTATATCTAAAGTTGAAAATTGCAATCGAAGCGGAAATAAAAGTTGCTGACTAATGGCTTCTTTTACTGTAATGTTTTTTAATAATCCTTCATACAAAACTCTTTGATGCGCTAAATTTTGATGAATTACCATCAAGCCACTTTTAATAGGGCTGATAATGTATTTATTCTGAAGTTGGAAAGTGATATCACTAGGTACATTGCTTTCTGCTTCAAAAAAACTACCTGTAAGCTCTTCACTTTCAAATTCAATGGATGCTATATCCATTTGACTTTCTTCATTTTTTAAGCCCACATACATCGCCTCCCAAGAAGCAGTTGTAGCTGAACTCGACTGTCTTGAAGCATGCCGTTGAGATGGATTATCCCCTTGAAAAGAAAATTTTGAGTTGCTAAGTTTTGTTTCTCTATCAAATGGATTGAAATTTCTATCCACTTCAATAGTAGGTGCCACTGGGCTTTTTTTATCATATTCGTAAGGAGTATCTAAATCTGAATCCTTCTTAAAATCTAATACTGGTGCAATACTAAACTGTCCTAAGCTGTGTTTTACCGTAGCTCGAAGCATCGCATAGATAGAATGCTCATCATCAAATTTAATTTCGGTCTTTGTAGGATGAATATTAATATCGATAGATTTTGTATCTACTTCTAAAAATAAAAAATAACCTGGATGTGCTCCTTCTTTAGTCAAGCCATCAAAAGCAGAAAGAATGGCATGGTGCAAATAATGACTTTTAATAAAACGATTATTTACAAAAAAGAACTGTTCTCCTCTACTCTTCTTAGCAAATTGAGGCTTTACAACAAAACCATCCACTTTTACTATATCTGTTTCTTCGGAAACAGGGACTAATTTTTCGTTGGTCTTTGCTCCAAAAATATTTACAATTCGCTGTCTAATATTGGAAGACGGAAGGTTAAAAACAGGTGCCCCATTATTTAGCATGATAAATTCTATTTGGGGATGTGCCAATGCTACTCTATGAAATTCATCTATGATATGTCGAGTCTCTACAGAATTGCTCTTTAAAAAATTTCTACGTGCCGGAATATTATAAAACAAGTTCTTTACAGATATGGTAGTACCAGTTGGGACTACTGCTGCCTCTTGTGAAGTGACTTCACTTCCTTCAATGCTAATTTCTGTACCAATTTCTAAATCTTCTGTTTTGGATTTTAATTCTACATGAGCAATCGCTGCAATAGAAGCCAAAGCCTCTCCTCTAAACCCTTTGGTATGAAGATTAAATAAATCTTCGGCAGAACGAATTTTTGAAGTCGCATGTCGCTCAAAACTTAAGCGTGCGTCGGTAGTACTCATTCCTATTCCATTATCAATAACCTGTACTAATGTTTTACCAGCATCTTTAATTATAAGTTTTATGGAAGTCGCATTAGCGTCTATTGCATTTTCTAACAACTCCTTTACAACAGAAGCTGGTCGTTGTACAACTTCTCCAGCTGCAATCTGATTGGCTACATGATCTGGTAATAATTGAATGATATCTGCCATTATGCTAATTGAAAAAAATTGACAAATCGAATTCAATAATGAAAAGGAAAATAAGAATAAAAATAGAAAAAATAAGAAGCACTACTTTATTTGATCTCTTATCTGATGAAGTTTTAAGTTCTTCCAAAACCGTGGTAAACTTAGATTTTAACCCACTTTTAGATCCAACTGTAGTTCTAAATTTATCAAACTTATGTTCTATTTGATATGGATTTCCTTCCCCATTATTATCAAAATAACGCGGTTCATATCCATATTTTTTATTCTTTCGAGATTTTAGCATTCCCATAAATCAAATGTACTTAATTTAGATTAGTTTTTTAAAAGTTTTAACAGCCTTAGTATTAACAATAGTTATACCAAATGCAATTTTTGCTATAAAAACTACTTTGCTTTTATATCGAGTGTATTTAATACAAATCGCAGTTCAGAATAAGAAAATTTGTCATCTACTTTATTTTTTAAATCAGACAGTCCTTCAAATTTGACGCTTTGAATACTCTTTTTAATTTCAGAATATTTTTTTTCTGAAATAATGTCGAATATAGAAACTTCTCCTGTTGCTATAAAAGAAGACAAATGACCTTCTATTGTACCGATAACTAAATCTCTTTTTAATGCTATTTCAGAAATAGACAACCCTTTTTTAAACATCTGAAGGCTAACTAACTTTGTGTTTTCTTTTTTCGGCTTTTTTTCTTCTAATATAATTTCCTTAATCTCAATATTATTTTCATCAGCATATTCATTAATGATTCCAAGAATTTCGTCACCATATTTTTCTATCCGCACTTTTCCCATACCATTAACAACTTTTAATTGTTTTTTGTTCAGGGGGAGTATGTCACACATTTCATAAAGCGATCGTTGTGTAAATATTTGATAATGCGCTACATCTTCTTCTGTTGCGATTATGCTTCTTAAATTTCTAAGAGTTTCAAATAATATAGGATGGTCTGTTGTAGCTTTAAATTCCTTTTTTTCCTTTGGTTTCTCTGTTTTCTCCGCTTTCTGTAGTATAGCTTTCGCTCTTAATTTTAAATATTCTTTTATAGAAAACTCATCTTTCAATCCCTGCAAACAGTATAATTTATTTGAAATAATAGTCTCCATAGTTTCCAAATGCCTTTCAAAATCTTTTTTTAATGATTTATCTTCAGTTGAAAATGTAATTGCTTCAAAAGGCTCTTTAATTTTCTCATTTGTATGTTGGATATAATAGACAATTGCTTTTTTAATTCTTTCCTGAATAACAGTATCTTTTTCGGGAGAAATAATGTTTTTTGATAAGTCGTTTAATTGACTTTTAAAACCTGCATTTATTTTTAGAATGCTTAGTATACCCTCATCTTTTAATTGTTCTAATGGTGCAATTATATTTCCTTCAAAACTGTTTTTGTTAGTGTAATAAATATCGATTAGTCTATTTATAGGAAATAATAAGTTGTAATAGTTTAATAGTTCTTCTATTAAATTTAACTGAAAGGTTTTTTGGGATTGATTTAATATGGTTTCATCTGGTTGATTTTCTGTAACATTTTCATTAAATACAACAACTCTGTTATCTGTAATGATACTTTCATTATTTATCGGACTCATAAGCACTAGCCCATCTAAAGTCTTGCACCTACTTAATGCAACGTATGTTTGTCCGTGTGCGAAAGAAGATTTTGCATCGATGATCGCTCTTTCGAAAGTAAGACCCTGACTTTTATGAATGGTTATTGCCCAAGCAAGTCGTAATGGAATCTGAGTAAAAGAACC
>CAJXYJ010000204.1 GCA_913063255.1 uncultured Flavobacteriales bacterium
AGAAGACAAATTGCTATATGTAGGAAAAGCGAAAAATTTAAAAAAAAGAGTGTCTTCTTATTTTACAAAGAAACATGATAACGGTCGTACTAGGTTGTTGGTCAAAAAGATAGTGACGATAAAACACATTGTTGTAGACACAGAAACAGATGCGCTTCTTTTGGAAAACAATTTGATTAAGAAGTACCAACCAAGGTATAATATCATGCTTAAGGATGATAAAACTTATCCCTGGATTTGCATTAAAAAAGAACGGTTTCCCAGAGTTTTTTCAACAAGAAGAATACTAAAAGATGGCTCAGAATATTTTGGTCCTTATACCAGTATGAAAACAGTTCATACCCTGTTAGATCTTATAAATGGACTATACCCATTAAGAAATTGCAATTTTAATCTTTCAGAAAAAAAGATAAGTGAAAGCAGTTATAAAGTATGTTTAGAATACCATTTAGGAAACTGCCTAGGTGCATGTGAAGGCAAACAAACCGAAGAAGATTATAATAGAAGTATTGTGGCTATTCGGAATATTTTAAAAGGGAATTTTAAAGAATCTCTTTCTGCTTTTAAGTTGCAAATGAAAAGTTTTGCAGAAAATCAACATTATGAAGATGCGCAAAAAATAAAAGAAAAAATAGATGTTTTAATTAATTACCAATCTAAATCTACTATTGTAAATCCAAAAATAAATAATGTAGATGTGTTTTCTGTAATTTCAGATGAAGGATACGGTTATGTAAACTATCTTCAAATTTCTTTTGGGTCTATTATTCGTTCACATACTTTAGAAATTAAAAAAAAATTAGAAGAAACTGACGAGGAATTATTGCAATTGGCCATTATCGAATTAAGACAGCGATTTCAATCTCAATGCAAAGAAATCTATGTTCCTTTTCCTATAAATGTAGGGGAAGATTTAAAAGTTCATGTTCCCAAAGTAGGAGATAAAAAACACATTCTAGACCTTTCTATTCGAAATGCAAAATATTATAGGATGGAGCGATTTAAACAAGTAAGGATTACAGATCCCAATCGACATGAGAACAGAATTATGTCTCAAATGAAAAAAGATTTGCGGCTTCAGGAAGAACCTAGGCATATAGAATGTTTCGATAATAGTAATATTCAAGGAACAAATCCAGTTGCTGCTTGTGTCGTTTTTAAAAATGGAAAGCCCAGTAAAAAAGACTATCGTAAATTTAATATTAAAACGGTGGTGGGCCCAGACGATTTCGCTTCTATGGAAGAAGTAGTTTATAGAAGATATAAAAGATTGCTAGAAGAAAAGCAACCCCTACCACAACTCATCATCATAGATGGAGGAAAGGGACAGTTATCTTCTTCTTTAAAAAGTTTAGATAAACTTGATTTAAGAGGGGAGATTGCAATTATTGGGATTGCTAAACGTTTAGAAGAATTGTTTTACCCGGATGACCCAATACCTTTATATTTAGATAAAAAATCTGAAACTTTAAAAGTGATACAGCAACTAAGAAATGAAGCACACCGGTTCGGAATTGAGTTTCATAGAAATAAAAGAAGTAAAGAGGCGTTAAATACTACTTTGGAGGATATATCTGGAATAGGAGAAAAAACAATAGTAGAGCTATTAAAACATTTTAAAAGCACCAAGCGAATTACAGATGCAAGTTTTGACGAACTTACTAAAGTAGTGGGCTCAAGTAAAGCAAAAAAACTAATAACTCATTTTCAAGAAGTGCAATGAGAAGAATAATTTTCACAATTTTTATTTTATGTTCTGGGATTGTTTTATCTCAGGAAGAAACTAACGAAGACCTTAAAGTTGGGTTGGTACTTAGTGGTGGTGGAGCTAAAGGTATGGCACATATTGGAGCTCTAAAAATCATTGAAGAAGCGGGTATAAGAGTTGATTATATTGGCGGCACCAGTATGGGAGCGATTGTAGGAGGCTTATATGCTTCGGGGTATTCTGCAGCTCAATTAGATTCTATTTTTAAAAGCGTAGATTTTAGTGAATTAATCCAGGATCAAATTCCACGTAGAGCCAAAACATTTTATGAAAAAGAAGAGTCTGAAAAATATGCAGTTACCCTTCCTTTTGATGAATTTAAACTTTCTTTTCCTTCAGGGATTTCAAAAGGACAGAACATATATAACCTGCTTTCAAAATTAACTTCTCATGTTAGCGATGTTGAAGATTTTAATGATTTGCCAATTCCATTTTTGTGTATTGCTACCAATTTAGAATCTGGAAATGAAACTTTACTCAACAAAGGTTATTTGCCAAGAGCGATTAAAGCAAGTGGATCGCTACCTACTTTGTTTAGTCCTGTAAAAATAAAAGATTCACTTTATATTGATGGTGGAATAACAAATAATTATCCAATAGATCAAGTAAGGGCAATGGGTGCTGATGTGATTATTGGAATAGACGTACAAGATCCATTAAAAACAAGAAAGGAATTAAAGTCTATTATAAATGTAATGGCTCAAATAAACAACTACCGAACCCTAGAGGATATGGTAGAAAAAAGCCAGAGTACAGATATTTATATTCATCCAAAAATGGAAGACTTTACTATTGTTTCGTTTGCTGATGGGAATGATATAATTGAAGCTGGATCTACAGAAGCTAATTTGCATATAGAGGAATTAAGGGCATTAGCAAAAAGACAGAAACCAAGTCAAAAAAAACAAATTGACTTTGTAGATAATGACCTGTTATATATTACAGATGTTGAAATTAATGGTAATGTTAATTATACAAGAGCATTTGTATTGGGCAAGTTAAAACTCAATACTCCCTCCTACACATCGTATAAAAGTTTTAGTGATGGAGTTAATAACCTTTCAGCAACAGGGAATTTTCAAGAAATAAATTATCGGTTTTATAAAAATGAAAGGGGAGGGCTAACTGTAAGATTTGATTTAATTGAAAGTGACTCCAAATCCTCACTTCGTTTAAGTGCCCATTATGATGATTTGTATAAAACAGCTGTATTGGTCAATTTTACAACAAAAAGATTAATTACAAATAATGACATTACCTCTTTTGATTTTATAGTAGGAGATAAAATTCGATATAATTTCGATTATTTTATAGATAAGGGCTATTATTGGAGTATAGGTTTAAAATCTAATTACAGAAATTTCGATGAAAATGTAGATTTAGACTTTGTGTTTCCAGAAGATATACCCTCAACCAATTCAGAAATTAATCAAATTAATTTTGATTATGGTCAATTGACTAATCAAATCTATTTACAAACTTTTTTTAAGAGAAAATTTTTATTGGGTCTTGGGGCTGAACATAAATGGATAGAATATATATCAAAAACAATAGGGATTGATGAAGATGATATTCCAAGAACTATTTTTGATGACACCAATTATTTTAGTGCTTTTGGATATATGGTATTCGACACCTTTGATGATAAATTTTTTCCAACAAAAGGATTTTACTTTAGGGGTGATTTAAATGTTTATCTTCATGCAAACGGGAATATTACAGACTTTGAGGAATTCTCAATAGGAAGAGCAAAAATTGGTTATGCAAAAACATTTATCAAAAAATTATCTACTGTGATTTATGCAGAAGGAGGAGTTAAAGTTGAAGGTAATAAATCGACTTCTTTTGACTTTTTTGTAGGTGGTTATGGTTTTAAAGAAGAGAATAATTT
>CAJXYJ010000205.1 GCA_913063255.1 uncultured Flavobacteriales bacterium
TGTAAATCTCCAGAGGCCTCACCCGCTATGATGTAATATTTCATATGCTAATAAAACTTTGTTATTAAAATAATTATAGCTGCAATAACAGTAGCTAAAATAACGCCACGAGCTCTATAAAGTTTGTTTTTTCTTAGAAAAATAAAGAAAACAAATAAATTTAAAATTGCTCCAAGACCAATGATGTTTCCAAAAACATCATGCAGCAAAGCGTTTTTAATAGTTTCTTCTAGACCATAATCTGAAAAAAAATAAATATATAAATAGCTTCCAGCTAAGTTAGCTATTAGTCCTATTGCAAGTCCGATGAATACTTCTTTTTTTATAGTTCCCAATTGTTGATGTCTTTTATTACGTGATGTGCTGTTAAATCAAATTGAACTGGAACCACAGAAACATATCCATTTTCCAAAGCCCATTCGTCGGTATCTTCTCCTTTATCTTCGTTTACAAATTTCCCAGTAAGCCAGTAATAATCTCTTCCTAAAGGGTTGATTCGTTTATCAAACTCTTCAGCCCAATATCCTTTTGCTTGTCGGCAAACTTTTATCCCTTTAATTTCTTGCTCTGGTAGTTTGGGGATATTTACATTTAAAACCACTCCTTTTTGCAAGCCCTTCTCTAAATATTGAGTGACAATATTTTTAATGTATTTTTCTGAAGGTTCAAAATCTGCATCTAAGGAATAATCTAATAATGAAAATCCTATAGAAGGAATTCCCTGTGTACCTGCCTCAACAGCTGCACTCATGGTACCACTATAAATTACATTGATGGAAGAGTTACTGCCATGATTAATACCACTTACACATAAATCGGGTTTGCGTTTTAAAATTTCATTTACAGCAATTTTCACACAATCTGCAGGGGTTCCACTACAACTATATTCCGTTTGAGGTTCATGTTCCGCAACTTTAATTTTATTACAATATAAAGTGTCATTAATAGTGATTGCGTGGCCCATTCCACTTTGTGGAGAATCTGGTGCAACAACATATACATCGCCAATTGTATTCATGATTTTAATTAGTGTTCTTAAACCTGGAGCATTAATTCCATCGTCATTAGTAACTAATATGAGTGGTTTTTTTAAAGACATAATTGAGTGATTCAAAAAACAAAAATACATAAATTTTTTTTCAGAATGTAGCAATAAAACAACTAGAAATGCCAATTTTGACACTGTTTGTTTAACAAAAAATTAGTATCATTACAGAGAATTGGCACGATATTTTATATAATTTAGTCGTCATAATAAAAATAGAGAATATGGGCATCATGAAAAAGAATATAAAAGTTTTACTTCTTGCAGTATTTGTTGGGGTTGCTTCCTGCAGTTTTACTACTAAGGAGTTTAACGATCCAGATAAAGACAAACTACTTATAGATTTAATAACTTACGTTTTACAAAAAGGGCATTATAATCCTAAGGAAATGAACGATGAGTTTTCTAAAAATATATATGATGATTTTATAAAAGGCTTGGACCCTTTGAAACGTTATTTTATAGCTTCAGATATGGAAGAGTTTAGTCAGTATGAATTTGAGATAGACGACCAGATTAAAATAAAAGATCTTACTTTTTTCAATTTAGTATACAGTCGTTTTAGAGAACGAATGGAAGATATAAAGGTATTATATCCTAAAGTTTTAGAGACTCCTTTTGATTATTCTTTAGCTGAAAATATTGATGTTGATTATGAGAATATAGACTTTACAAGTTCAAAAAAAGAATTAAAAGAACGATGGAGAAAACAATTGAAATTTTCCACAATATCTAATTATTATGATTTAATTGAAGATAATGGAACGAAAATCAATGAAGATTCTGATGATGCTGATGAAGAAAAGGAACTAGAGGAGCCTAAAAGTCTTGTAGAATTGGAAAAAGATGCAAGAGAAAGTTCTAAAAAGTCTTTAGATGAATATTTCGATTTTGCAGATGAGCTAGAGCGCAAGGATTATTTTGCAATTTTCCTAACAACAATTGTGGAAGAGTTTGATCCACATACCAATTATTTTGCACCACCAGATAGAGATCGATTTGATTTACGTATGTCTGGTAAATTAGAAGGAATAGGAGCGAGACTTCAAAAGAGAAATGATTATATAAAAATTATAGAAATAATTAGTGGTGGCCCTGCTTGGAGAGGGGAACATATTGAAGTTGGAGACCTTATTATGAAGGTGAGACAAGAAGATGAGAAAGAAGCCGTAAGTGTTGTGGGAATGCGTTTAGATGCTGCTGTAAAATTAATTAAAGGGCCTAAAGGAACCAAAGTTACGCTTACTATTAAACGAGTAGATGGAACAGTTGAAGAAGAGACTATTACTAGAGATGTTGTAGAACTTGAAGAGACTTATGCGAAATCTACATTAATAACGAAATTGGATAAAAACTTTGGATTGATTAATCTTCCTCAGTTTTATTTTGATATGAATGATTATAAAGAGCGTAATGCTGCAAGCGATATTAAAAAGGAAATAATTCGTTTAAAAAAGCAAGGGATGGAAGGGTTAATTCTTGATTTGCGAAGTAATGGAGGAGGATCTTTGCGTACAGCTGTAGATATTGCAGGGCTTTTTATTAAAGAAGGGCCAGTTGTTCAAGTAGCTTCTAGTGGCAGTAAAAAGGAAGTATTAAAAGATAAGGATACAGAAATTGTATGGGATGGACCCTTTGTGATTTTAGTTAACGAATTGTCAGCATCTGCTTCTGAAATATTAGCAGCAGCTATGCAGGATTATAAGCGTGCTATTATTATTGGAAGTGAGCAAACTTATGGTAAGGGAACCGTTCAAAATTTAATAGATTTAAATCAATGGCTTCGAAAAAATGATATGGGAGATATGGGAGCTTTAAAATTAACAACGCAAAAATTTTATAGAATTAACGGAGGTTCTACGCAACTTGAAGGAGTTAAAAGCGATGTTGTTATGCCAGATCGATATAGCTATTTTGATATTGGGGAAAGAGATTATGATAACCCATTGCCTTATGATAAAATTGATGCAGCGGAATATGATGCTTGGGATGGTTATATTGATTATGAAGAAACCATTTCTAAAAGTGTTGCACGTATGGCTAAAAGTGAACAGTTAATGCTGATCGAAGAAAATGCAAGATGGATTAAAGAGCGAAGAGATGAAACGGTTGTGGATTTAAATTACAATAATTATAAAACAGATATTGATAATCGAATCGACGAAACTAAAAAGTTTGAAGCTATAAGCGAATATGATAATAAATTAAGCTATGAATCATTACCTTATGAAATAAAATTAATGAAACAAGACTCTACCTTAAGTGAAAAAAGAAAAAGGTGGCATAAAAGTTTAAGCAAGGATATTTATGTAGAAGAGGCAGTAAATGTTTTAGAAGATTTAAAATTAAGTAATATAAGAAGAGGTAAAGTAGCTGATATTAAAAAATAGACTTTTTTAAATTAATCATTCCTTTTTTATTGAGTATTTTTACTAAGTGAAAAAATCGAATACAACATCTAAATCCTCTAATCCAATGGAAGGAGGATTGACTAAAATAGCGCTCCAAAAGTTTAAAAAAAATTCTTGGGGCGTTTTAAGTTTTAGTTTTTTGGTTTTGTGTGTATTCGTTGCAATTTTCGCATATGC
>CAJXYJ010000206.1 GCA_913063255.1 uncultured Flavobacteriales bacterium
GATAAAGACAATTACGATTCTAAAAGAATTTGGGCAACTGCTGAAGATGGCACTAAAATTCCGGTGACCATGGTCTATAAAAAAGGAATTAAAAACGATGGTAATAATCCCTTATTATTATATGCTTATGGTTCTTATGGAAGTACGATGGATCCTTATTTTTCTACAGTAAGATTAAGTTTGTTAGACCGTGGATTTATTTATGCCATCGCACATGTAAGAGGAAGTGAATACTTGGGTAGAAACTGGTATGAAGATGGTAAATTATTGAACAAGAAAAATACGTTTACAGACTATGTAGATGTTTCCAAATACTTAATTGAAGAAAAATACACTTCGAATGAACATTTATATGCATATGGTGGATCTGCAGGAGGTTTATTAATGGGAGCAATAGCGAATATGGCACCCGAAATTTATAATGGAGTAGTAGCGGCAGTACCTTTTGTAGATGTGGTTACCACGATGTTAGACGATAGTATTCCTTTAACAACAGGGGAATATGACGAATGGGGAAATCCGAATGAGGAAGAATATTATAATTATATGAAATCGTATTCTCCTTACGATAATGTAGTTGCTATAGATTACCCTAACATATTAGTGACTACGGGATTACATGATTCTCAAGTGCAATACTGGGAACCAGCAAAATGGGTAGCCAAATTACGAGAATTAAAAACCGATGATAATAATTTATTGTTCCATATTAATATGGAAGCTGGTCACGGTGGGGCATCAGGAAGATTTAATGCCTTAAAAAAATATGCAAGAATCTATTCCTTTTTATTAGATTTAGAAGGAATTAAGGACTAATTAATATTTTTATCGTAAATTTGTCCGGTTAAAAAAAACAGTGTTTTTAATATTGTTTATTAAATGTAAATCCTTTTTATGAAAGAAGAATTAAATGTTTATGACAACGTGTTAGCGCTTATAGGTAACACACCAATGATTAAGCTTAACAAGATAACTTCTAACTATAACGGAAGTTTCTACGCGAAATTTGAAGGATTTAATCCTGGGCACTCATCAAAGGATAGAATTGCTCTTTATATTATTGAAGAAGCAGAGCGAAAAGGAATTTTGAAGCCTGGCGATACTATAGTAGAAACTACTAGTGGAAACACTGGTTTTAGTCTTGCAATGGTAAGTATTATTAAGGGATACAAATGTATCCTTGCAGTTAGTTCTAAATCTTCAGCAGATAAAATAGATATGTTGAAAACTATGGGAGCAACGGTTTATGTATGTCCAGCACATGTACCTGCAGATGATCATCGTTCTTATTATGAAGTAGCAAAAAGATTACACAAAGAAACGGAAGGTTCTATATATATCAACCAGTATTTTAACGAACTGAATATCGAAGCACATTATCAATCTACAGGACCAGAAATTTGGAAACAAACTCAAGGTAAAATAACACATTTGGTCGCTTGTAGTGGTACTGGAGGAACAATTTCAGGTATTGCTCGTTTTCTAAAAGAGCAAAATGAAGATGTGAAAATTGTTGGTATTGATGCTTATGGCTCGGTATTAAAAAAATATCATGAAACTCGTGAATTTGATGAAAATGAAATTTATCCTTACCGTATTGAAGGTTTGGGGAAAAATTTAATTCCAACAGCTACAGATTTTGACTATATCGATAAATTTGTAAAAGTAACCGACGAGGGTAGTGCACATACCGCACGTGAATTGGCTACATCTGAAGGTCTTTTTGCTGGCTATACCAGTGGAGCTGCAGTAGAAGGTTTAAAGCAATTAGCCGAAGATGGTGAGTTTACTGAGGATAGTGTGGTTGTAATTGTATTTCCGGATCACGGTTCACGTTATATGAGTAAAATTTATAATGATGAATGGATGAAACAACAAGGGTTTTTGGACGCTGTTCAACCTGAATCTATACCCGTTTCCTATATAAAATAAAACAAATAGAAACTTATTATTTAAAAGCCGATACAATAATTTTATTGTATCGGCTTTTTTCTTCCAAAATTCTAAATTAAAAAGACCGTGCGTATACTATAAAATTTGAGTATTTTTGTCCCTAAATTTGAAACAATATATAATGGCGAAAGATTTATTTCAAAAGATATATAAGAATATAGGACCCTTAGGAAAATGGGCAGATGTAGCAGAAGGTTATTTTGTATTTCCTAAATTAGAAGGACCAATTTCTAATCGTATGAAATTCCAAGGTAAAGAAGTAATAACTTGGAGTATCAATGATTATCTTGGATTAGCAAATCATCCAGAAGTAAGAAAAGCAGATGCAGAAGCAGGAATTAAATATGGCTCTGCTTACCCAATGGGAGCAAGAATGATGAGTGGTCATACCGACCTTCATGAGCAATTGCAAACTGAATTGGCAGCATTTGTAAATAAAGAAGCAGCCTATCTTTTAAATTTTGGATACCAAGGAATGGTTTCTACCATAGATGCATTGGTTTCAAAAGACGATGTTATTGTTTATGATGTAGATGCCCACGCTTGTATTATCGATGGTGTTCGTTTGCATTTAGGAAAACGATTTACTTATAAACACAATGATTTAGAAAGTATAGAGAAAAACTTGCAACGAGCTACCAAAATGGCTAAAGCAAGTGGAGGAGGAATTCTATTGATTTCTGAAGGTGTTTTCGGAATGCGAGGAGAGCAAGGAAGACTAAAAGAAATTGTTGCACTTAAGAAAAAATATAATTTCAGATTATTTGTTGATGATGCTCACGGTTTTGGAACTTTAGGAAAAACAGGAGCAGGAGCAGGTGAGGAGCAAGGAATACAAGATGATATCGATGTGTATTTTGCCACTTTTGCTAAATCTATGGCAAGCACAGGAGCTTTTATCGCTGCAGAAGAAGAAATTATCAATTATTTAAAATACAATCTGCGTTCACAAATGTTTGCGAAATCACTGCAAATGCAGCTGGTAGAAGGAGCATTAAAACGTTTAGATATGTTGCGTACTATGCCAGAATTAAGAGAAAAGCTCTGGGAAAACGTAAAAGCATTACAAAACGGACTTACGGAAAGAGGATTTGATATTGGAACAACGCAATCTTGTGTGACCCCAGTATACCTTAAAGGCTCTATTCCAGAAGCAATGGCATTGGTTAAAGATTTACGTGAGAACCACGGAATTTTCTGTTCTATTGTGGTGTATCCAGTAATTCCTAAAGGACTTATCCTATTGAGAATGATTCCTACAGCTACACATACTTTAGACGATGTAGAAAAAACATTGATTGCCTTTTCAGCAATTAGAGACCGTTTAGAAAATGGAACATATAAAAGACTTTCAGCTGCTGTTGCGGCTGCTTTTGGAGAATAAATTTATTTTATTTAGGTTCCATAATTAGGAAAATAGCTGTGCTATCTCCAACATTTATTACTTCATGCCAAATCGTTCCCTTGCTATAAAAGGAGCTACCAGTGGGTACATTTACCTCTCTAGTTCCTGTGGTATCTTTAATTCTAAAAGTACTTCCGGATAAGGTGTATCCAAAATGAGGGGCATGAAAATGACGCTCATGTCCAACTCCTGGAGCAAAAGT
>CAJXYJ010000207.1 GCA_913063255.1 uncultured Flavobacteriales bacterium
ATCTAATAACGATTTTATTTTAACCTCTAATAGAGATGAATCCCCTAATCGAAATACATTAGCGCCTCAATTATATGAAGTAAATGGAGTAAAACTACTTTTTCCAAAAGATGAAATTGCTGGAGGAACTTGGATTGGAGCAAGTGCTAAAAAACGATTAATATGTTTGCTTAATGGAGGATTTGTTGCACATCAACCAGAAGAAAGTTACAGACTAAGTAGAGGCGTAGTTGTTACAGAATTATTAACTTCAGAGGATGTTTTAGAGAAAATAAATACATTTTATTTTAAAGGAATTGAACCCTTTACTATTATCTTAGTAGATTGGAGTGTCGATTTGAGTTTATATGAATTGGTTTGGGATGGTGAAAATATTCATTTTTCTAAAAAACCACTTCAGCCAACGATTTGGTCATCTTCTTTGTTATATAATGATAATGTCAAGAAAAAAAGGGAAATTTGGTTTTCAGACTTTATTCATGCCAGTAAGGTTATCCATGAAGAAGAAATAATTCATTTTCATAAAACGGCAGGAGAAGGAGATAAAGAAACCAATCTTGTAATGGATAAAATTTTTGTAAGAACTAAAAGTATTACGGAATTTTCAAAAAGAAATGGACAATGTGAAATGCGTTATGAAGATTTAATGACTAATAAAATATTTATACAATCCTTATGATGGGAACCGGAAAAATAATTGTTTTAGCCTATCCTGACACATTTGTTAAAATGAGTGATGAGTGGCAATGTAAATTATTTCCGCTTGTAGGGTTAGGGACTTGGGATTATGTGAAAGCGGGTCATGCTGCTATTGTTTTAATAGATAATAAAACTGGAAAAGCTAATTATTATGACTTTGGACGTTATGTAACTCCAAAGGGTTACGGAAGAGTTAGAAGTGAAATAACGGATGTAGAATTAAAGATACCATTTAAAGCAAAACTAATTGGTAACGGACCTTTAGAAAATTTGAATGAATTTTTATTATGGTTAGATGTCAATCCTCAAAAGACTCATGGAAAGGGGCGATTATTGGCTTCGGTTTGTGAATATATTAGTTTTGAAAAAGCTGAAAAATATGTTCAAGAATTGCAACAGAAAGGCAGTATTCCCTATAAAGCATTTAAAAGCATAGGGAGTAATTGTGCTCGTTTTGTAACGGAAACAATATTAGAATCTACTGAAAATAAAGATATTATTAAAGCTTTAAATCATAATAAAAGATTTACTCCAAGTACTGTTGGTAATGTTGAAAAGGCTTCTAGTCGTATTGTATATGAAGTGTTCGAAGGAGAGATTAAAAAATTTAAAGGTTCTGCATTAAAAGAAAATCTAACCAATTATTTTCATAGAAAAAAGAAGTCTAAATCCGAAGATATTTTTATTCCTGAAATTCCAAAGTATGCTCAAAAGCTTGAAGGGAGAGGTAGTAGTGCTTGGTTTGATATTGAGTTATTAGATTTTGGAAAAAATCAATATCGTATTCAAAGATATAATGACTTAGGCCATATAGATTATGTAGGTATTTTCATTGCTTTGGATAGTTTTGATATAAATAAGCAGTTTGAATTCACTTATGATTCACATTGCGAATTTTGTCATATAATACAGGAGGGTAAAAAGATTAAATTTCAAAAAATAAATACTTGCCCAGAATTCAATATTTTGCAACAAGCGGTATCATTTTGATTTAATTAATCCTTGTTTCCCTAGTAAATTGCTGCGGAAATAGAAAAGAATATAGATGCGGTAATCATAGAGCCTATTAAAAATGCAATATTTAAAAGTATAAACTTAAGTATTGTATAGAAACGGTTTTGCTTATAAAAATTCCTCAGAGCTTTATAAAAATAGAATGGGCCAATAAAGGTTAGTGCTATTGCTACAAAAACGGAGTCCCCTATAATTAAATCTGGAATAAAGCATATAAGGACTAATAGAAATACAAAGCTAAAAATATGGAAGATAAAAATAAGGTGTTCCATGTAATTGTATTTTTTCATAGAGTATAAGATCCAAAAGAAAAATGCAAAGAAGGGTGCAAAAAAGAATAAGAAAAAAGGAATTTTACTCATTAAATAGCTTGCAAAACCATAGGGGTCATCTATAACTCGATCTATTGCTTCATTTTTACTATAAAGCCACCTGTTAAGCCTAGTTTTGGGATGTTTTAGGTTTTCTAAAGCAGTTTCGGAGTTTTTAATTTTGGTGTTTTTATAATATTTTCGGTATTCAAAAAATCGTTCTACTGTTCTATTGGACCATTGTATGGTGTCTAGTTCGGCTTCAGATAAATAACGGGTTATGGTGTCGGATTCTTTTTTCGTTTCTACTAAATCAATTGAGTTAACTTGATTAATAGAATCTAATACTTTTTTTAAGGTGTCTGTTTCAATTAAAATTCTATCTTTTTCAGGTATTTTATTTAATAGTGAATCTAAGTTTTTAGTAGTTATTAAGGTTTCTCCATCTACTTTAAAAGAAGAGGTGTCGTTGCTGATGCCAAAACTAGTGGTAAGACCTTGGATAATAAAATAGATAATAGAGACACTTAAAAAGAATCGAAATGGATTGGCATATTTTAAGCGCTGACCGTCAACATAATTTCTAGTGATGGTTCCCGGTTTAAATAAAAGATCTTTTATAGTAAATCGCAGACGTGAATCATAAGTGAAAATACTGCTTAAAAACTCCTGAAAAAAATCATTTATGGAGAGTTGTTTGGTAGTATTCCGTTGGGAGCAGTTGGGGCAAAATTTATCTGTTAAATCTAAGGGACGTCCACAGTTTAGACATTCTGGACCTCTGTATTTTGCGAGATTTCTTTTAGATTTCTTAATGATATTTTTAGAACCCATTTAGTGAATATAATATTCTTATTAGTATAATAAAGTCTATTGATTGTTAATACTTGTTGAATTTGCTTTTCCTATTCCAATAATTCGATCGTATCGTGCACCTAAACCTCTATAATAAACTATTACGGTATATTCATTTTCAGTTTGCCAATAATCACCACAAACTTCCCCTTGGTAAATAGAGCCATCTCTGTTTACTAACACGTACTTGTAATTGTAAAACCCTTGTTTAAAAAGGCGATTGTTTCTATAGGTGTCTGTATAATCATCATATACCATAAGTGTTGTCTCATCTATTGTCCAGTTATTGAAATTACCGTAAACGTGAAGCTCACTGTCTCCGAGATCTTCAAAATATTGTAGATTAAAATGAAGTCTGGCATAATCTGCTTCTATATTAATATCTTTAGTGGCGTCTAGAACTCTAACCTCATAATTCCCATTAATATCTGGATTATAGGTATAAGGTCTATTATAACGAGCTCCATTTGTAAATAAAAAGTTGTTGTAGATGTCGGTTAATTCTATATATCTAATACTGGAAGTTGCACCTCTAATGTCTTTATTATCAAAAAATAAAAATTCATTTCCGCCAAAAAATGAAGATTCTTTATCATATCGATATATTAATTGAGAGCCAATGGTGTATTGCGGTTTTAAATTAGTGATTGC
>CAJXYJ010000208.1 GCA_913063255.1 uncultured Flavobacteriales bacterium
GATAAAAATTATATCTTTGAAATACCTTTGGGTGGTGAGTTTAGGTTATATAATGGTAAAATATTTAAACGCGGCAACAAAAGAGTAAAGCGTTATGAGTGTATTGAAATTTCAACGGGGAAAATATACCTGTTTAATCCTAATGCAGAAGTAGAGTTTCTAAAATAGTTGTCGCCACTCTATTTAATCAAAAATTATAAATAAAAGAATTACCGTCTTTTCAGCAATTAAATATGGAAAAAAATAATAAAACAGAGAACAATAATTTTTATGCAGTTATCATGGCTGGAGGGATAGGATCCAGATTTTGGCCAGTTAGCACAACAGAATATCCTAAACAATTTCAGGATATGTTGGGTACTGGAAAATCATTATTACAAAAAACGTTTTCGAGGATGAATGCATTGATTCCATCAAAAAACACTTATATATTAACCAATGACAGGTATGTAGATTTAGTACAAGAACAGCTTCCAGAAATATCTTTAAATCAAGTGGTATTAGAACCAGCGATGCGAAATACTGCACCTTGCATATTATTATCTGCTTTAAAAATTTATAAGGAAAACCCAAATGCATTAATGTTGGTTGCTCCTAGTGATCATTGGATTGAAGATGAATATTCATTTTTAAAAAACGTTGAAACTTGTTTTGAAACCTGTGCTAATGAAGATAAATTGTTAACTCTAGGAATTCACCCTACTTTTCCAAATACAGGCTATGGTTATATAGAATACGATAAAGAGAATACAAGTGAAATAAATAAAGTGAGTCAGTTTCGAGAAAAACCCGATTATAAGACTGCTAAAGAATTTTTAGCCAAGGGAAATTTTCTTTGGAATGCTGGTATATTTATTTGGAGTGTTAAAAGTATTCTTTCTTCTTTTAAAATAAATTTACCAGAAATGTATAGCTTGTTCTCTAATGGGGTTAATTTATATAATACCTCTGAAGAGCGAAAATTTATTTTAGATAATTATGAAAAAGCAGAAAACATCTCGATAGATTATGGAATATTAGAAAAATCTAATAATGTAAATGTAAAAAAGGCTGAATTTGATTGGAATGATTTGGGTACTTGGGGAGCGTTATATGATAAATTAGAAAAGGATGAGAATGGGAATGCGACGGTTCGTGCAAAAACATCCTATAAAGATGCAAAGGAGAATATTGTTTTTACTTCTTCAGAAAAATTAGTAGTCTTAGATGGAATTGAAGATTTTATTGTGGTAGATAAAGAGGATGTGTTAATGATTTACCCCAAAAAGAAAGATCAAGATATTAAAGAATTAGTTTCTAGAATAAGCCAAAAGTTTGGTGATAAATTTAAATAGATGGAAGATTCAGAAGAAAAAGTTGATCAAAAAAAAATAGCATCAGATGAAAAAGAATTTGAGCAGGTAAAACAATCTGCCTGGCATGGAATAAAAGTATTCTTTAAAGAGTTGCTTGATATTAGAGATGACACAGATAGGGATGCAACGATTGAGGCCGTAAGAAAGGATATTTCTTTTAAGGGCCATAACGCATGGATTTTAGTTTTTTCAGTTTTTGTGGCTTCTATTGGCCTTAATGTAAGTAGTCCTGCAGTTGTGATTGGAGCGATGTTAATATCGCCACTAATGGGGCCGATTGTTGCATTAGGGTTATCTGTAGCTATTAATGATGTTGAAACCTTAAAAAGATCGCTTATAAATCTTGGAGTGATGATCGCTTTAAGTGTTGTTACAGCCTATTTGTATTTTGAATTATCTCCTCTTACTAAAGAAAGTCCGGAGCTAATAGCAAGAACTTACCCAACAATTTTAGATGTTTTTATTGCAATTTTTGGTGGTTTAGCATTGATTGTAGCAAAAACCAAAAAAGGAACCATTGCCAGTGTAATATTTGGTGTTGCGATTGCCACGGCATTAATGCCACCTCTTTGTACAGTAGGGTACGGTTTGGCAATAGGTAATATGAGTTATGCAGGAGGAGCATTTTATCTATTTTCTATAAATGCAGTTTTTATAGCCTTATCAGCATTTGTTGTTGCAAAGCTATTACGTTTTCCTTTAGTTCGTTATGCTAATTCTAAAAGAAGAAGACGAGTAGCTCAAATTGCTACCATAATAGCATTACTTGTTATGGTGCCTAGCATCATTTTATTTTTGAATTTATTAAAAGTTGAATTATTTGAAAACAGAGCTAGTGATTTTGTAATAACAAATATGAAATATGAAGGAGCTGAGGTGGTGAAATTTTCAAAGAATTATGATAAAAATGAAATCAATGTTTATTTTATAGGGAAACTAATACCAAAAGAAGTGATAAATACTTGGAAATCAGAACTGGGAGAGGTTAAGGATCTTAGAGATAGTGAATTAAATATTTTTCAAGGATCAGACCCAAGTACGCATTTGGCACAGTCTATGTCTGGGGAAATTAAATTTGGTATACTTGAAGATTTGTATGTAAAAAACGAAGAATTAATTAATAATAAAGACAATCAAATTGATTTTTTAGAAAAGGAATTAAGGAGATTAAAAATGAAGGAGATTCGGTTTAAAAGAATAAGTGATGAGGTGAAAATTAATTATAATGAAATAGTTAAGATAAGTTACTCTAATAGGATAACTACCAATTTTACCACTATTGATACCATACCTGTTATAAACGTTTTGTGGAATGAAGAATTTCCAGAGGAGGAACGAAAGCAGGACTTAACAAAATTAGAAGAATGGCTTAAATATAGGTTAGAAATAGATACTCTTCTTATTATTGATAATAACTAAAAAAAAAGCGTCCACCATAGGAGGACGCTTTTTTAAAAACAAGAAATAATTAATTATTATTCCTTTATTACTTTATAATTAACAGCTTTATTTTCTACTTCTAATTGTACAAAATAAACACCTTTTACAAGATTTTCTATATTGATATTATTATCTGTTGAAACAGTGGTGTTTAGTACTACTCTTCCATTTAAATCTATAACACTTACTGGAGATCCTTCCAGGTTATTTATGGAGAAATTAAGTATATCACTTGTTGGATTAGGATATAAGCTTATTCCGTTAATTTGGAAATCTGTAACTGCTAATTCATTTTCACCTTCTATAAAAATATGTTGTGTGTTAGCGTCAGGATTATCAATTACATCTATAGTTCCAGATGGCCAATTAATAACAATTTGATCTACTTCGGTACTAGTTCCAATTCCAAAATGAGCAATTAATGAACTCATATGGCCATATCCAACACCAGAACGTACTTCACGTATTTGAGATCCCCAATCACCATAAATAGTTATTCTAGCACCAACACCATTGCTATTACTTTCTACACCTTCTAAGCCAATTTTTATCCAACTATTATCTCCACCATCATTTATCCATAAGTTGCCGTTATGAGCTACATCTAAATAACCATCACTATTAAAATCTGCAATTGCACCTTCATCAAATGGTAAATCCATTCCTGTAAAAGTCATATCTCCATTATTGATGTATAATTCTCTAGCCATTTCAGA
>CAJXYJ010000209.1 GCA_913063255.1 uncultured Flavobacteriales bacterium
GCCCCAACCATTTCATATAAAGAAACATCTGGTGTACCTAAAGCGATAGATGGAGCTGCTAGAATATTTTTAGTATCAACACCCATTTTATCTATTAAATCTATTACGGGTTGTGGTCCTACTCTATCAATTAATCTAGCAGTTACTGTATTTATGGATTGTGCTAATGCTTGTTTTAAAGTAAGCATCCCGCCATACTTATCGCCAGAATTTCTTGGAGTCCAAGGCTCTAACAACCCATACTTTCCTGCTTCTATGGTATATTGTGTGTTTGGTAAAGTGTCGCAAGGAGACATATGCATTTGGTCAATTACAGTTGCATAAACAAAAGGCTTAAAGGTGGAACCAATTTGTCGTTTTCCTTTTTTAACCATATCGTACTTATAGTGCTTATAGTTTATCCCACCTACCCATGCTTTTACTTCTCCTGTTTGTGGTGTCATTGACATAAGGGAAGCTTGTAAATATGACTTATGGTATCTAATAGAGTCCATTGGTGTCATTAAAGTATCGATGTCTCCTTTCCAAGAAAAAATTCGCATTTGGGTCTTTATAGAAAAGCTTTTTCTAATATCTTCTTCGCTCTTTCCTTGCTTTTTCATTTCTCGCCAACGGTCGCTACGTTTCATAGCTGAATTCAATATATTAGTGATCTCTTCTTGGGTAACGTCTCTAAATGGAGCTATTTTATTATTTTTGTTTTGCTTATCAAATTCATTTTGAAGACGTGCCATATGGGCACCTACTGCATTTTCTGCATATTCTTGCATTTTATAATCTATCGTAGTATAAATTTTTAGGCCATCGCTATAAATATTATATTTTGAACCATCTGTTTTTGGATTTTCTTTAATCCAATCATGCATAAACTTACGAGTGTATTCTCTAAAATAAGTTGCCATCCCTTCTAAATGGCCTTGAGGGGTATATTTAATTTCAAGTTCTGTAGCTTGTAAAGAATCCTTTAATTCTTCTGAAATAAAATCGTATTTCTCCATCTGAGCCAATACTACATTTCTTCTATTCCTTACTCCCTCTGGATTTCGAATTGGATTATAAAGTGCTGAGTTTTTGAACATTCCAACTAAAATAGCAGACTCAATAACGGTAAGGTCTGAAGGTTTTTTATCGAAATAAATATTAGAGGCAGACTCAATTCCAACGGCTTGATTTAAAAAATCATATTCGTTAAAGTACATCGTTAGAATCTCTTCTTTAGTATATCTGCGTTCTAAACGAGTAGCAATAATCCATTCTTTTATTTTTTGAGTACCACGACTCAATTTATTTTTGGAAACGTTTTCGGTAAAAAACAATTTGGCTAATTGCTGTGTTATCGTACTTGCTCCACCACGGCTACCTAAAAAAGCAAAGGCTCTAACAGTCCCTCTGGCATCAATCCCTGCGTGATTGTAAAATCGAACATCTTCGGTTGCGATTAATGCATTGATTAAATGTTCTGGCAGTTCTTCGAATTGAACTGGAGTACGATTTTCTTTATAGAATTTCCCCAAGGTTTTCCCATCGGAAGATATAATTTCTGTAGCAAGATTTTTTTCAGGATTCTCTAGGCTAGTTTCATCTGGCAACTCTCCAAAAACTCCCCAAGATGCAAATAGGAATACTAAAATAATGAGTGTTATTCCAGAAAAAAATAACAGCCAAAACGTTTTAATTTGTGGTTTCAAATTGCTTTTTGAAGCAGTTTTTTTCTTAGTTTTTCGTTTTGCTTTTCGTTTTGCCATAAGTCTACTCTTGAAGTATTTCTTCTATGCTATATCCAATATCTGTAATCCCTTCAAGATTGGTAACGCCTTCTACATTACCGTTATTGCGTACTGCATGATTAATCCTTAACTTATAGTTTCCTTTTTCTAAAAAAGAAACTTTTTCCTTATACCAGAGTTTATTTTCTTTTATGTTTCCAATGCCAGAGCCCAACCATGTGCCATCGGGTTTTGCCATTTTATATTCTAAAGTATCTGTTATTGTCTTTCCATGAGGAAAATCTATATTTACGATTAAAAAAATATTATTAAAATGATAGTCATTTGTATTTCTAAGGTTTACAAATACATTATATTTTTTTAAGGTATCCAATTGAGGTAAAGAAAAGGAAATGGTTTCATTTTTATTCCAAACACCAGATAAGGATCTGCTCTCACTAAAAACAGTATTAGAATCACAAGAAATAAATAATACTATTACAAAAAATGTTGCAACTATTTTATACATTCTTTTTTTGGGGTCTGTTTTGTTTTTGATTTGACTTTTGATTCGGCTTTTGATTCCGCTTTTGATTTTGATTAGAATTACGATTATTACTTTTATTTCGTCTCTTATTATTTTTACGCTTGGGTTGGTCAAACCTAGTAAGACTATCTTGTCCAACTACATTATTGAAAATTTTATTTTCAGAAATTTGTTCTTCTTCCACATATTCTTCTAAGCTAGCAACTTTTTTTCCCTTTTTATTAATAGCTATAATCTCATTTACTTTATCAACTGGAATTTTATGCCAATTCATTCCTTGATTTTCATAGGTATACCAAAGCATTCCTTTAAAAATATCCATTTTTTGATAGACTGCAATTCCTTTTTCGGTAATTAATTTGATGTCGTTCTTAGGAAATTCTTTTAAAGCATCTAAATAAGTGTCTAATTCGTAGTTAAGGCAACATTTTAATTTTCCACATTGCCCTGCTAATTTTTGAGGGTTTAAGGACAATTGCTGATACCTTGCAGCAGAAGTTTTTACCGATCTAAAATCTGTTAACCAAGTGGAGCAACAGAGCTCTCTTCCACAAGATCCAATACCTCCTAATCTTGCTGCTTCTTGTCTAAGCCCAACTTGTTTCATTTCTACACGGGTGCTAAAAGCACTTGCAAAATCTCGAATAAGTTGTCTAAAATCTACACGTTCATCTGCAGTATAATAAAAGGTTGTCTTAGAGCCATCTCCTTGATATTCAATATCAGAAATTTTCATTTTCAACCCTAGATGAATCGCAATTTCGCGGGATCTTTTTTGAATTTCGGCTTCTTTAGACCTTACTTTCTGCCATAAATCAATGTCTTTTTGAGACGCCTTTCTATAAATTTTTGGGAGCTCCTTTAAATCATTATCTTCTTTCTTTTTTTTCATTTGCACTCTAACCAATTCTCCAGTAAGTGTGACAATTCCAATATCATGTCCAGACATTGCTTCAGTAGCAACTATGTCACCCATAGAAAGAGAAAGATTTTCAGAGTTTTTATAGAAATGTTTCCTTCCATTTTTAAAGCGAACCTCAACGCCATTAAATGGTTTTTGATCACCAGGAAGAGCCATGTTTGAAAGCCAGTCGAAAACTGTTAATTTATTACAACCATCGGAACCACAGGTTCCGTTGTTTTTACACCCTTTTGGCTGTCCTCCGACACCTGAACTACAACTTGTACAGCCCATAATATTATATATAATGCTCTTTTT
>CAJXYJ010000210.1 GCA_913063255.1 uncultured Flavobacteriales bacterium
TCACTAATCATTCAAAACGGTAATGCTTATGAAGAGGGCTTAAAAGACTTCTGGATTCCTATTAAAAAATATTGGAACGATTATACAATTGAAAATGGAAAACCTTTGGAAGGATTTCATTCTCCAGAGGGTCTTAAATGGCAATATACTCACGGGGTACAAGATGTATCTAAAATAAGTCCGGATAACTGGAACTTAGATTTACAACATTTAACAAGAGAAGAGAATAATGAGATTCAATTAGCAATGTTCTACGATTACAGAACTAATGTTCCTTTATATCCAAAATGGCAAAAATACTTTAGAGATCACCAACCTCCTACTCTAATTGTTTGGGGAAAGAACGATTATATTTTCCCTGCAGATGGTGCACATTCTTATAAAAAAGATTTGAAAAATTTAGAATTTCATTTATTGGATACAGGGCACTTTGCTTTAGAAGAAAAAGGAGATGAAATCGCCGATTATATTTTAAAATTCTTAGATAAAAACAATATTAAATAATTAATTAAACACAAAAATCATGAACTTTTCGAAGAAAAATCACGAACACCTTGCAACAAATAAAAATGAGGTGAGTAAAACAATCAATTGGAAAAATGCAATTATAGCAGGGGTTCTAGGAACAATATTATTTGACCTTGCAGGATTATTATTAACAGGGAATTGGTGGGATATCCCAGGATTACTTGGCGAAAAAACAGGGCTTGGATTCGCTTACGGAATTGGAGGACATTACGGAAACGGTGTTTTATTAGCTATATTATTTGCAGGAATAGAATCCTCGTTATGGGGTCCAAAATGGTTTAGACCTATCTTATTTGTAACTGCCGAAATGGTGGCTTTAGTATGGCTGTTTATGTTGCCCCTTTTAGGAGCTGGAGTGGCCGGGATTGATGCTTCGCCAATAATGCCAGTTATTACTTTTTTACGCCATATCGCTTTTGCCATTCCATTAATCTTTTTAATTAGTTATAATCTAAAAGAAAGTCCTATTAAAAAATAGAAAAAGTTTATTAGACAAAAGGAATTCGTTTTCCTTTTGTCTAATATTAATTCAATTAGAAAGCTCATGAAAACTAATCCTTTAAAATATACAAGTGATGTCGCGTTTACTCCATCAGTGAAAGCTATTCAAGAAAAGTACCATTCCCGTTCTAGTTATGCTCGAATGGAACAATCTGGTGGCTGGCAATCTAAAATCACCCCTCCTTTAGAGATGTTTTTAAGGTCTATGGACTCTTTTTATTTAGGAACTGCAAATAATGAAGGGCAACCTTATATTCAACATCGTGGAGGCCCAAAAGGATTTTTAAAAGTGCTGGATCAAAATCGTCTGGCTTTTGCAGATTATTCTGGAAATAGGCAATATATTTCTACCGGAAATTTAGACGAAAACAATAAGGCCTTTATTTTTTTAATGGATTATCCCAATAGATCCAGAATAAAGATTTGGGGAACTATTGAAGTTATAGATGATGATAAAGAGCTATTAAAATCCCTAGCGGATGAAACTTATAAAGCAAGACTAGAAAGAGCAATTATTTTTACTGTGGAGGCATGGGATATGAATTGTCCCCAACACATTCAACAGCGATTCACACCTGAAGATATAGAAAAAGTAACAAAACCATTATATGATAGAATCAAAACTTTAGAAACAGAAATTGAAAATCAAAAGTTCCTTATAGCGTTAAAGAAATGATAAATAGGATAGATAAAGTAAAGCCTATTTTTATTTTTGAATTCTTTTAAAAATAACTAAAATTAACAAATGAAAAAAGCTATACTATTTTTTACTTTTTTATCCTTAATTACATCTCAATCATTTGCACAAACCAATGGCAAGGAAAACATTGTTGGTAAAAACTATAAGATCAATTCTACTTTCTTAGATGAAGAAAGAGAAATTCAAATTTATTTACCAGAGAGTTATAACACTTCTGATAATGAATATCCCGTGATGTATATTTTAGATGGGCAACGCTTTTTTTTGCATACCGTAAGTTTACATCAAACCCTAGTAGAATTTAAACAAACTCCTGAATTTATAATTATAGGAATTAATAACATACAAGATAAAAGAAACATAACATTCAGTTCTGGGGCAAAAGATTTCTCAGATTATCTTGAGCATGAAGTAATACAATTTGTAGATAAAAATTTTAGAACTACTAAAGATCGTTTATTATTCGGCTGGGCATATGGAGGAGGTTTTGTACTACAGGAATTAATTTCAAACCCAAATGTTTATACCAGTTATATAGCAGCAAGTCCTTATCCTGTTTTCAATAAAATAAAAGCAATAGATAGTTTGATAAAACAAAATAATATTAAAGATAAATTATATTATTATAGTTCCGATATCAATGAAGGGGTTGTAAAAAAAGGAACCGATTCTTTAAACTTATTTTTTAATAAAGTAAATCCCAAAAGCATAAAATGGATTTATCAAGGACTTCAAGGAGAAGAGCATAGATCAACTCCTTATACAACATTGTATCACGGTATTAAAAAACATTTCGACAATTATCCAGAACTAAGGGTGAAAAACCTTACTGATTTCAAAGATAAAGGAGGTATGAGTTATTTTTATAGTTACTATAATCAACGAGCTAAGGACTATGGCTTATCCTCAGAGCCTTCTCCATTTACAAAATACGCTCTAACAAGAAAAGCAATTCAAGAAAATGATTATGAACAATTTGATACTTTTATTACTATATTTAAAGGACAAGAATTTATAGATCAATTACGAGTAAATCGAGCTTGTTCTATTGCAGAATTTTATCAGGAGCATCATAAATATCAAAAATCTATTGAAGTTTATGAAGGCATAATAACTAAACACCCTAATGAAACAAGACCATTATTAGGAATAGCTGATATTTATACCCTACTAAATAAAAACAAAAAAGCAAAAACTTTTAACCAAAAAGCAGAAGCTTTATCAAAAGCCAGTACCAATTAAAAAAATATATTATGCCACATTTTGTAATAGATTGTTCTGAAAACATTATACAATTAAAAACTCAAGAAGAAATCATTCAAAAAGTATATGATGCCGCTGAATCAACAAATCTATTTGATAAGGGAGATATTAAGGTTAGAATTCAACCCTTTAAATATTATAATATCGGAAATACAAAAAACGATTTTATTCATATTTTTGGGAATATAATGGAAGGGAGAACTACCCAACAAAAAAGTACTCTTTCAAAAAAAATTGTTAATGAATTAAAACTAATGTTCCCTAATGTTCCAGTTATTTCAATAAACATTAGAGATTTTGAAAAAGCTACCTATTGTAATAAGAATATGGTTTAAAATTTAATTAGAAAAAAGAAACAAATATGATACATCAAGTAAAAACATCCTGGAAAGAAAATATGGCTTTCGAAAGCCAAATAGGAAATCATACTGTTAGAATGGATGCAGCAGCGCCTTTAGGTGATGA
>CAJXYJ010000211.1 GCA_913063255.1 uncultured Flavobacteriales bacterium
AGATTCCCATTCTTCCCCCAAAGCGTTTTCCCATAATGGCACCAAACTTAAAGCGATATCAATCATAATATCAATCTCCTTATCTGTACAATCTTTGCAAATACCCTGAGGGATTTCTATTTGGTATTTTTCAACCATTTTCTTGAACAATGCAACGCCTTCAGGATAATAATCTCCTAAATGATCGAATACGATACAGTTTCCTACGCCATGCTTTGTACCAAGAACATAAGAAATTCCATAACTCATTGCATGTGCAATACCTACTTGAGAATAAGCAATACTCATTCCTCCGTGCCATGATGCCATCATTAATTTACCTCTAGAATCTACTTCGGATAAATCATCGCTTAAAAATATTTCATTACAAAGGTCGTACGCTTTTTCACCATAACTTTCACTAAAGGCATTTAGAAAAGTTCCGTTAAGAGATTCAACACAATGAATAAAACAATCCATTCCTGTAAAAAACCATTGATTTTTAGGTACTCCAATGGTTAGGTCTGGATCTAGTATAACTTGATCAAATGGAGTATAATCACTATTAATTCCTAATTTACGTTCGGGACCAGAGAGTACCGTTGTTCTAGAAACTTCAGCTCCAGTTCCTGAGATGGTAGGTATCCCAACATGGTAAACAGCTTTCTTTTTCACTAAATCCCAACCTTGATAATCTGCTGCACTGCCTTTATTTGTGAGCATAATAGATACTGCTTTTGCCAAATCTAATATAGAACCACCTCCTATCCCAATAATTCCAGAAGGCTTATAATTAAATTCTGACTTTATATCTTTTACTATTTGATCTACTTGAACTGTTGTAGGTTCTTCTTTAACAGATACAAACAATAGTTTGTCATTAAATCGAATATTAATTCTATCAATTAATGGGTGGTCATTTTCAAAAGCATCATCTACTAAAAATATAAATGGCGCTTTGTTTTTTCTTTGAGGAGCTAATATGGATGATAATTGATCGAAACATCCTTTTCCAAAAACTACTTTTGGAACCATTGGGAAATTTCTATACTTATTATTCACACTAATGTCCTTGTCTTCTTTTAATGCCTTATTTGCTCGTATTAAGTCTTCAGGAGTATCAATTTCTATCCCTTGAGTGTTAGATATTGCCATCTTGATATTTTTACCATATTCAAGATAACGTATACATTCTATTTTTTCTGCAGCTTCTAATGTTCGCATTGGAAGGTGATAAAAGTCCATTAATGCTTGTTTTCTAAAAGCATATATTCCTTTATGCTTATAATATTGAACATCGGCATTTTTATCACGTGGATATGGAATAGGAGAACGAGAAAAATATAAAGCAAAGTTTTCTTTATTTACGATTACTTTTACACTGTTTGGATCACTTATTTCTTTCCAATCGTGCATTTCAGTCATTAATGATGCTAAATCTATTTTGTCAGCATCTTCACCTTCAAACACACTTAAAACTTGTTCAAGACCTTCTTTACTAGTAAATGGTTCATCTCCTTGAACATTTACAACAATATCCACATCCATATTTTCTACTGCTTCCGCAATACGATCACTTCCACAGTCATGGTCTTTTTTACTCATTATTGCTTTTCCACCATGAAGCTCAATTTCAGTGAAAATTACATCACTATCAGTAACAATATATACTTCATCAAAAAGATTGGTTGCTTTAGCTGCTTCGTAGGTTCTAACTATTACGGGTTTTCCACCTAAATCTTGCATTAACTTTCCCGGAAAACGAGATGCGCCATATCGCGCAGGTATCATCGCTATTATTTTCATTCTATGATATAAATATTTCTTTGTTAGATGTACTTTATAAATTTTGGTTGCTTGTTAAAAGTATTTTATATATTTATTCTATATAAACCTAAAACAATGGCTAAAATAAGGATTAAATGCATTTTATTAATAATTAGAGTCAACAAAAAAGTCATCCTTAAAACCAATTAGATATAATTTATTTTTTGCTCTTGTAATAGCGGTATATAACCATCGCAAATAGTCCTTATCTATTCCATTTGGCAAATAAGGTTGTTCTACAAATACAGTATCCCATTGCCCTCCCTGAGATTTATGACAAGTAATTGCATATGAGAACTTTACTTGTAATGCATTAAAATAAACATTCTTTTTAACCGAAAGGAACTTTTTATATTTAGAGCTCAGGTTTTCATAATCTTTCATTACTTCTTTATAAAGTCTGTTTGAATCTTCATAAGGCAAAGATGGAGTTTCTGAAGATAAAGTGTCTAACATTAAAACGGTTTCGAAGGGTTTCATTCTAGGATAATCAATCATACGGACGTTTACTTCTGCAAACCTAAATCCATATAATTCTTTAATACTAAATATTTCTAAAACCTCAATAATATCACCATTAGCAATAAATCCAGCATCGCTTTGATTCTCTACCCAAAAATAATTATTCTTAACTACCATCAAATAATCACCAGATGCTAACTCTTGCTCCTGAAAAAGAATTCTGCTTCTTATATTTTGATTGTATGAATTGGCTCTTTTATTAGACCGCACTATAAATACAGTATCTTCATTACCTATATTTGAATAGGAGTCATTAATTGCATCCATTAATTCTTGTCCATCTAAAGGTCTTATTACTTCCTTAAAATTAGATTCTTGTAATTTAAAGTTTTCATAAAAACCATCTCCTAATTGGTTTCTAATCTTAGTAGCATTAAAAAGAATTCCACTATCCTTTTGCTGTCGCACTACTTCATCAAGCTCTATGGTTATAACTTCTTTATTATAATGGTTTTCTATTGTGTGAGGGTCCAATGCAGGGCTAACGTCTAGTTTTACTGGTGGCAATTGCGCAACATCACCTATTAAAAATAATTTGCAATTATGACCACTATATACATATTGTACTAAATCGTCTAATAAAGACCCGTTTTCAAATAGCTTGGATTCAATATTTATATCGGGTATCATAGACGCTTCATCTACAATAAAAATAGTATTTCGATGTTTATTTTTTTGTAATGTAAAAGAAACTCCACCACCTTTTTGAGCTTTTGGGTAGTATATTTTTTTATGAATAGTAAAAGCCTCTTTTTTTGAGTAATTACCTATTACTTTTGCTGCTCTTCCCGTTGGAGCTAATAAAACTGCAGATTTTTGAACTTTCCATATATTTTTCACTAAAGTTCCTATAATTGTAGTTTTACCGGTACCAGCGTATCCCTTTAATAAAAAAACTTCATTATTATTTTTACTCAAAACAAAATCTGCAATTAACTGCAATGTTGTATCTTGTTTAGTTGTAGGGGAATGCGGAAAATCTTTTACTAAATCAGTAAGGAATTGAGGTCTATTCATTTTACAATTATGCTAAAAGGGTTAAAGATAGTTATGTTTTTTTCGGAATATACTTTTACGAATAAAAAAAAATTGTAGATTTGC
>CAJXYJ010000212.1 GCA_913063255.1 uncultured Flavobacteriales bacterium
ATGTTTCCAGAAAAAAGCCCTTTAAGTCCAAAAATAACTACCGCAACAACAACTAATGCAAATATTACATAAGCTGTATAAAGAAACCCATCTATACCTGTTCCACTTTCTATGATCGCATCATCACCTTTCAATATGATCATTGCTAGAAAGTATACGCCGATGAGGCTTAATACCAATCCTACAATTTTTAATATTTTATGTAATCCCATTATACTTGGTATATTAAATTAATATTATTTTTTGTTTTCTACCAATAAATCTATCAATGTGATAGAAGCATCTTCCATACTATTTACAATACTATCAATTTTTGCAATAATATAATTATAGAAAATCTGAAGAATAATTGCAACGATAAGACCAAATACAGTTGTTAAAAGTGCAATTTTAATACCTCCAGCTACAAGAGATGGGTTCATATCACCCGCTGCTTGTATTTTATCGAATGCATCAATCATACCAATTACTGTACCCATAAATCCTAGCATAGGAGCAATTGCTATAAATAATGATATCCAAGAAACATTTTTCTCTAATTGTCCCATTTGAACACCACCATATGCTATAACAGCTTTTTCTGCAGCTTCAATACTTTCATCAGCTCGCTCCAAACCTTGGTAATAAATAGAAGCAACAGGCCCTTTTGTGTTTCTACAAACTTCCTTTGCAGCATCTAAACCTCCACTTTTTAAAGCATCTTCAACACTATCTGCTAATTTTTGAGTATTTGTAGTAGAAAGATTTAAGTAAATAATTCTTTCAATTGCAAATGCTAAACCAAGAATTAAACATAAAAGAACAATCCCCATAAATCCAGGACCCCCTTCTACAAAACGATTTTTCAGCTCTTGATGAAACCCAATTGTTTCTTCAGCTTCGCTTCCATCTTGAATTAATGTGACAGTCGCAGCTGTCATTACTGGTTGTACATTACTAGACATTGGTTGAACCGTTGTTGCTTTTGCATTAAGAGTTCCTACAAAAACCAACGCGGCAATTGCCATAATAGAAAATAATTTTTTCATTGCTATCGACTTAAATTTGTTTTAGTTTTAAAGATTTTAAAGATATAAAAAAATACTTAATCTCCAAGAATAAATATTTTTTTGAAAAGAAAGGTTAAACATTTGTCTTTCCCTACTTCTCTATTAATAATAAACAACTCACATTGTCCAGTTTTATTGCAGAGAGGAAGGGATTCGAACCCTCGATACGCTTTTGGCGTATACACGCTTTCCAAGCGTGCGCCTTCGACCACTCGGCCACCTCTCTAATTTGTCAATGATGTTTTTTTGACATCCCAGCCAAATGGGCTGCCAAATAACAAAAAATATTTAGTATGATAAAACATTTAACAACTTAATTTATTCCATTTCTCCCCGTAAAGAGGTTTCGAATGTGGTTTTGAAGTTGTTAGCTGGAATTTTTTTTCCTAACATAAACATTAATTTTGCTAATGCTGCTTCGGTAGTGCAATCTTTTCCTGAAATTACTCCAATTTTATTAAGTTTTTTATTAATGCTATACATACCCATATTTACACCTCCACCAGAACATTGCGTTACGTTTACCACCGGTATCTTATTATCTATTAATTCTTTTAAAGCATCGATAAACCAATCTTTGTCGGTAAGGTTTCCACTTCCATAACTTTCTAATACCAATCCTTTAATGTTAGGATATGCAAATATATGCTTTATTGTTTCTTTTGTGATTCCAGGAAACATTTTTACTAGAAGGATATTAGATTCTAATTTTTTATGAACTATTAATTTACCCTCTTTATTAGTTTTTAAGAGTGCTCGCTCGTTGATAGACAAGTTTACGCCGCTAATCACTAAAGGAGGATAATTTAACGAGGCAAATGCTTCAAAATGTTCTGCACTAATTTTTGTAGTCCGATTTGCTCTATATAATTTATATTCAAAATACAGACAAACTTCCCTTATTGTAGATCTTCCATTTTCATTTAAAGAAGCTATTTGTATAGCAGTTATTAAATTTTCTTTTGCATCTGTTCGTAAATCTCCAATAGGAAGTTGTGATCCAGTAAAAATTACAGGCTTGTCTAGGTTTTCTAACATAAAACTTACTGCCGAAGCTGTATAGGACATTGTATCGCTACCATGAAGAATTACAAAGCCATCAAAATTTTGGTAATTTTCTTCAATAATAGTGACTAGGTCAACCCAATATTCTGGGTTCATATTCGAGCTATCTATAGGTTCTTCAAAACTTTTTGTAGCGATATTACATTCTAAAAGGTTTAATTCGGGAATATTTTCCAACAATTTATCGAAATCAAAATTTTGCAACATTCCTGTTTCAAAATCCTTAATCATACCAATGGTACCTCCTGTATATATTAAGAGTATGTTAGGCTCATTTTTCATTTATTGTTGGTTTTAAATTCCAAAAACATCTATCGAATTTTTGGTTGTTATCCTTGCAACTTCACTTTCAGAAATTCCATAAACTTCTGCAATCTTTTTACAAACTAGGGATAAATAACTACTCTCGTTTCGTTTTCCTCTAAAAGGTACTGGAGAAAGATATGGAGAATCTGTTTCTAATACAATATGCTCTATGCTAATCTCATTTAAAAATTGATCTATTTTGCCATTTTTAAAAGTTATTACTCCCCCAATACCCAGCTTCATATTATAAAAAATGGCTTGTTGTGCTTGTTCTTTAGTTCCAGTAAAACAATGAAATATTCCAAACAAATCGTTTCCTTTTTCTGTTTCTAAAACTTCAAAAACTTCATCAAAAGCATCTCTACAATGGATAATTATAGGCAATTGATGTTTTTTTGCTAGTTGAATTTGCTCTTTAAATGCTTTTTTCTGAATTTCTAAAGTGTTTTTATCCCAATACAAATCAATTCCAATTTCTCCAACAGCATAAAAACTTCTTTTCTCAAATTGTTCCTCAACATGTTTAAGTTCCTCTTTATAATTTTCTTTAACAGAAGTAGGATGCAAACCCATCATTAAAAAAATATTATTTGGATAGTCTTTTTCAAGTTCATACATAGCTTCGGTATAACCTGAATCTATAGCAGGTATAAAAAAACGTTGTATCCCTTCATCTAAAGCTTTTTGTACAACTAGGTCTCTATCCTCTGAAAAAGCCTCACTATATAAATGAGTATGTGTATCTGTTAACATAGCTGCAAAGCTAATAGATTGTACTAATTCTTATACAAAATGTTCGTTATATTTACAAAAAAAATAATGCCACAAATAAGAAACCTACTTGAAGACAAAGGATTTTACAGAATTCCTCTTAAAAAATTAAAATCTGGTCATTATAAGTTTTCCGCAAAAATAAAT
>CAJXYJ010000213.1 GCA_913063255.1 uncultured Flavobacteriales bacterium
AGAGCTATGATTGGTTCCGGAAGTGGTGTAATTATATCTCCAGATGGATATATCATCACTAACAATCATGTAATAGAAAATTCTACACAATTAGAAGTAACATTAAATAATAATAAAACCTATGAAGCTGAATTGATTGGTACAGACCCAAATACGGATATAGCTTTAATTAAAATAGATACAGATAAAGAGTTGCCTTTTATTCCATTTGGTGATTCCAATCAAATAAAAATTGGGGAATGGGTTTTAGCGGTTGGTAATCCATTTAACTTAACGTCTACGGTAACCGCAGGAATTGTAAGTGCGAAAGCTCGTGATTTAAATGAGTTTGATGGAAACCCGCAATCCTTTATTCAAACTGATGCAGCAGTAAATAGAGGTAATAGCGGCGGAGCTTTGGTTAACACTAGAGGAGAATTAATAGGGATTAATACAGCGATTACTTCAGAAACAGGGAACTTTGTTGGCTATTCTTTTGCTGTTCCTTCAAATAATGCCCGCAAAGTAGTTGAAGATATCATGGAATATGGAAATGTTCAGCGAGGAATTTTAGGGATTACTGGTGGCAGCCTAAATTCAGAAATTGCAGATAGATTGGGCGTTGATGAAACTGAAGGTGTCTATGTAAATGGAATTGAAGAAGGAAGTGGCGCCGATAAAGGTGGAATAGAAAGAGGAGATATAATTAAACAAATTGACGGTCAAAAAATAGGTAAATTTTCAGATTTAGCAGGATACCTAGGGTCAAAGCATCCAAATGATATTGTAGAAGTTACATTATTAAGGGATGGAAATCAAAAAACAATGCCGATAACCTTAATAAAACTAGAAACATATGAAATTGAGGCATTAGGATTAGAAGTGAAAAACACTAGCAAATTTGAATTAAAAGAAAGGGATGTTTCAAATGGAGTAAGAGTTAGTAAAGTTCTTTCTAATGATATGAGAAATTACAATTTAGAGGGTATTATTATTTTAAAACTTAATGATCATATTATAAAAAACATTGAAGACGTAAAAAATATAATAAATAGAAGTGATAGAAATGATCCTATCGAAATGACCTTTGTCAACCGTAATGGAAAAATTAGCACATTTATTATTAGATAATTTTTAAATAGCAATACAAAAAACCACCCATTAAAAGCATTTTTTTGAAGGGTGGTTTTTTTTTAGATATATACATTCATATACATTATAAAAGGAGTATTTTTGCAAAATATTTTAACCACTTAAAATCTAAGCATTATGAGTATTGCAGACGTTTATGAAAAAGAACTGTCTTATCAAACAGATCGTCGAAAAGCAACTGTTGAGTTTATTAAAATTGCTAGTGACCTTTGGTACGATAAATCAATCGAATTAGTACTTTTTAGAAACCAATTAATTGACCGAAGTGTAAGTGATATATTAAATCTTCACAAATACGCTAAAGATTTTGTACAAAAACCGATTTCAATATTTGATTCGGTAGAAATTGCACAAGCAATTAAATCGTTAGATTTACCACCTTCAAAATTAGATATTGGTAAACTTACCTATGAATACCTTTTAGAAGACAACAAATATCCAGATGCTCTTGCATTTGTAAGTGATAAATTGAAAGATGCTAAAGATGGAAATAACATCACACCTAAAGATGTTGTTTTATATGGATTTGGTCGTATAGGGCGTTTATTAGCTAGAGAATTAATGTCTAAAGCTGGAAAAGGATCTCAAATGAGATTAAGAGCTATTGTTACCAGAGGAACAATAACTAAAACAGTTTTAGAAAAGAGAGCCTCTCTTCTTCAAATGGATTCTGTACACGGAGATTTTAGTGGAACTGTCTCTATAGATGAAGAAAATCAAGCATTAATTATTAATGGCACTACGGTTCATATTATTTCAGCTAATGCTCCAGAAGATATTGATTATACACAATTTGGAATTAAGGATGCTTTAATAATAGATAATACAGGTGCATTTAGAGATGATGTTGCTTTAGCTCGACATTTAAAAGGTAAAGGCGCTTCAAAAGTATTGTTAACAGCTCCTGGAAAAGGTATTCCAAATATCGTACATGGTGCAAATCATTTAGATCACGATCCAGATAAAGTAGATATATTTTCAGCAGCTTCTTGTACAACAAATGCCATAACACCTGTTTTAAAAGCAATAGAAGAAACTTTAGGTGTTGTTCACGGACACTTAGAAACGATTCATGCATATACAAACGACCAGAATTTGGTGGACAATATGCATAGTAAATACAGAAGAGGTCGCGCCGCAGCTTTAAATATGGTAATTACAGAAACTGGAGCAGGGAAAGCAGTTTCTAAAGCCTTACCTTCTTTTGAAGGGAAACTAACCTCAAGTGCTATTCGGGTTCCTGTTCCTAATGGATCATTAGCCATTTTAAATTTAGAAATTGAAAAGAATACTACAAAGGAAGAACTTAATGCTATTATTAAGCAATATGCAATGGAAGGTGAATTGGTAGAACAAATTCAATACTCTATAAATAATGAATTAGTTTCTAGCGACATCGTAGGTACATCAGCTCCATCTATTTATGATAGTAATGCTACTATTGTTGCAAAAAATGGTAAAAGTATTGTTCTTTATGTTTGGTATGATAATGAATATGGATACAGTCATCAAGTAATTAGATTAGCTAAGTATATCTCTAAAGTTAGAAGGTTTACATACTACTAATCTTAAATTAATAAAATTGAAGAGCCCGTTGATTTATCTTCGGGCTTTTTTAATTGAATTAATTGAGAAAACAAAAATCTAATAAAAGCTGTAATTTTGTGGAATGAATATTATTAAAGCAACAATTAAAAACCTAGAGCAACTTCTTCCCTTATTTGAAGGATATAGAAAATTCTATAAACAGTCTTCCAATACTGAAGTTGCTCGTGATTTTTTAAATGATCGGTTTAATAAAAAGGATTCTATATTATTTATGGCATTCAATAAAGACAAAGAAGCTATTGGTTTTACACAGCTCTACCCTACTTTCTCTTCTGTAACCATGCAACAGACTTATATTTTAAACGACTTTTTTGTTGATTCCAAATGGAGAGGAAATAAAGTTGGAGAAAGATTATTAGATCACGCTAAACAATTTGTAATAAATAACAATAGCAAAGGATTAACATTAGAAACTGATTTTAATAATCCTGCCCAAGAATTATATGAACGATTGGGTTGGGAAAAAGACACAAACCTTTTACATTATACTTGGTTAAATAAATAAAATAATGCGAATAGATATCATCACCGTTTTACCCGAATTACTTAAAAG
>CAJXYJ010000214.1 GCA_913063255.1 uncultured Flavobacteriales bacterium
TATAAATCTGAAATTATACAAACTAAAGTTTACGAAAAAATTTATCTCGATTTACAGGAAGATGAAATTGAGTTTGCAAATGAAGAATTTAAAGGTTTGTATTTTGATATTATAAATAACTTTAACCAAAAGGAAGATTTTAAAATAGATGTATTTATCAATCAATTACAACCTGAAAAATCTGAAGCAATCACTCATATTTTAATGGACGATGAAAAACATGTACTTCATAATTGGCTAGGAAAAGATATTTATGTGAAAGATAAAAGTCAATCTATTTCACAGGTGGTTAGTGAAACAATATTAAATCTTAGGCGTCATTTAGTAACTCTAAAAATCAATGAATTAGCTGAATTGATTAAGGATTTAGAAGATGATGATCAAAAGAAAAATACATTAATTGAAACGGTCGATTATTCAACTCTTAAAAAAATACTTTCCGACAAATTAAATAGAGTATTATAATTGTCTATTAACCAAACTGAAACATTCTAGATTGGTGTATTAAATCTGCCAAGTTATCCACCTTAAGCTTTTTCAATAATCTAGTTTTATAAGTACTTACGGTTTTCTCATTAATGTTTAATGCCGCAGCAATATCTTTATTTCGTTTACCACTAGAAAGAAGATTAAGTACTTCAATTTCTCTAGAAGATAATTTTTTATAGCGACTAATAGCACTAGTTTCTCCTACATTACGACTTGTAAAGGTTGAGGTCAATTCTTCATTTAAGAAAATACCACCTTTTCTAATTTGTTTTAATGCTTTTAAAAACACTTTTGAAGAAGCTGTTTTAGGAACATAACCCGCAGCACCAGATTTTATTGAACGTAGTGCATAAATTTCTTCAGGATGTGTAGAGTAAATTAATACACGCAATTCTGGAAATTTAAGCTTAATACCTCTTAAGGCATTAATACCACTAATTTGTGGCATATCTATTTCCATAATTAGAATATCAGGTTTTAATTCCTCTAGTTTCTGATATAATTCATTCCCATTATTAGCTTTACCAACTATTGAAAAGTTTTCGTCCTTTTTAAGTAAACAGGAAATCCCTTTTCGGGTAACAGGGTGATGATCAGCTATAACAATTTTCTTCATTTTATTTCAAATTTTTTAACAAAAAATAAAAACATAAGATGGGGGTAAATGTTCTTGAGGGTTTGTAATCTTTTTACTACAAATCAAATTTATTAAAATAAAAAGAGATACTATTATAAATGAGAGAAATTTCGTTCAACTTCACGAATACTCGTTTAAAACCTATTATTATTTAAAATCCTGTGGGATATTACATACGGGAATAGGATTTACTTTGTGTTGGTTGATTTTATATAATCTATTATATAATTCAAATACAGTTTTTTCTCTATTTGCAAAGTCTAAAGAAGAATAACCCTGATCCTTCATTTTCATTGCCCATTCCAATTCATCATAACTTGCACCTATTTGATCTTCATCTGTTCTGTCATCTCCAAATAAACCATCAGTAGGTGAGGCGTTTAAAATAGATTGAGGAACATTTAAAAGTGTTCCTAATGCATATACTTCACTTTTTAATAAATCTGCAATAGGACTAATGTCAACGCCACCGTCTCCATACTTAGTAAAAAACCCTACGCCAAAATCTTCTACCTTATTACCAGTGCCAATAACAAGGTATCTTAATAGACCTGCAAAGTAGTACAAACTAGTCATACGCAAACGCGCACGAGTATTTGCTAAAGATAAATCCAATAAAGTGTTGTTTGATAGTGTTGGTGTTTGTTTTTTAAATTCCTCAAAAACCGAAGTTAAATCAATCTCTTCATCACTTATATTCGGATAACTTTTTTTTAATTGATCAATATGCTCTTTTGCTCTGTTTACTTGATTTTTAGCTTGATGAATAGGCATTTCAATACATAAAGTTGGAAGCCCTGTTTTTGCACATAAAGTTGAAGTAACGGCAGAATCTATTCCACCACTTACACCAATAACGAACCCTTCCATATTAGAATTATTCGCATAATCTTTTAACCAATTTACTATATGGTCTATTACTTTTTTAGTGTGCATCTTGTTGTTTTATATAATATCTTTGCAGAGCAAAAATAACCTAAACTAAAATTAATAAAAAGGTTTTACGTTAAACAGATGCAATATGTTTTAAATATGAAGAAATACCTAATACTATGTGTCCTAATTTTTGCATTTAGTTGTACTACTCAGAGTGATGTGGAGAAGGAGATCGAAAAAATTCCGATTGATCTAGAGTTTGTGCGATTCGATAAAATATTTGGAGAAGCAAAAGTTGAGGATATCCCAGAACTAAAAAAGCAATATCCCTCTTTTTTTCCAGAACAGTATCATGATAGTATTTGGGTTCAGAAAATGCAAGATACACTTCAACAGCAATTGTATACTGAAGTTATAAAAACGTTTCCAAATGAAGAAAAATTGGAAGAAGATTTAATAGACTTCTTTCAGCATATTAAATATTATTTTCCGCAAATTACTGTGTCGTTAATTATAACATCAACATCTGATGTTGACTATAGAAATAAAATAATTCTTTCGGATGAATTGTTGATTATTGCTTTAGATACCTATCTAGGAAGTGAACATCCATTTTATGTGGGTATCCCGAAATATGTTTCTCAAAACATGAATAAAACACAGATTCTATCTGATGTTGCGACAATATATGCTCAAAATTTAGTGCCAAGACCTAGAAAACGAACCCTTTTATCACAAATGATCTATTATGGTAAAATATTATATTTGAAAGATTTGTGGATGACTTCTAAGACTGATTCAAATAAAATAGGTTATACAGATGAAGAGTTTATTTGGGCTGAAGAAAATGAATCTGAAATTTGGAGAAATTTTGTAGAAAATGAATTTTTATTTAGTACAAATCCTAAATTACCTTCCCGATTTATAAACCCTGCGCCATTTTCAAAATTTTATTTAGAAATAGATAATGACTCTCCAGGAATGGTGGGAAGATATATAGGTTGGAAAATTGTACGTTCTTATATGGAACATAATTCAGTAAGCCTTCAAAAATTATTAACATTAACCTCAGAAGAAATCTTTAATTCTTCTAAATACAAACCAAAAAAGGAATGACTAAAAAACACAATTCAGATATCACCGTTAATGTAACTCTTGACGAAAATAAGATTCCAGAAAAACTACATTGGTCTGCAAAAGATGGTGGCATAGATAGAATGGA
>CAJXYJ010000215.1 GCA_913063255.1 uncultured Flavobacteriales bacterium
TTATTAGATTTCAGTTTGCAAAAGTAAGTAATATACTTTAATATTTTATGCCTCTTTACAAAACTATAACAGTAAATTCTACTACTAAAGTGCTCATTTGGAAGATTGAAGAATCTTTTAAAACTCTGTCTGAAGATCTTGTACTTACAGAAAGAAGTGAAAGCAGGGTGGCTGGGATGAGAAGCGAATTGCACCGAAGAGGATTTATAAGTATTCGCCATTTATTAGCTTCGGAAGGATATAGCGATCACGATTTATTTTACGATGAAAATGGGAAACCCCACTTAAAAGACGGAAAACATATTTCGATAACACACTCTTTTAATTTTTCAGCTATCATTATTAGTGATATTGAAGTGGGAATAGATGTAGAGAAAAAACGCGAAAAAATATTAAGGATAGCGCATAAGTTTACCAATTTTGAGGATTTTCAAAATTTAATTCATAAAGATGTAATCGTTAGAAAACTTACTATTGTGTGGTGCGCAAAAGAATCGCTATACAAAAGTTTTAATAGGGTAGGATTAACATTTCTAAATCATATTAATGTAGCAGATTTTAGTTTGTACCAAAACGTGACCACTGCAAATGTGGATTTTGAAGATAAAATAGAAGGATATAGCATATCGTTTTTAGAGTTTGAAGGATTTACTTGCGCATATGCTTTGCTTAATGACAGAAAGAAGAATGGTTAAAAATAAATTCATTCAATCTTTAGCTACCTCAATCTCTAAAAAGGAAAAACTATTAGCAATCTTAATCGATCCAGATGTTTTCGATAATTCTGAAGTGGAATATTTTTTAAATAAATTACCATATCAAACCACTCATTTATTTGTAGGAGGCAGTACTGTTGAAAAGGATAAGACAGAAGCTACAGTGATCGCATTAAAAACACACAGTTCTTTGCCTATTTTTCTATTTCCTGGAGACGTAACCCAAATCACTCAAAAAGCAGATGGCATTCTATTTTTGTCTCTTATTTCTGGAAGAAATCCTGAATATTTAATTGGACAACATGTAAGATCTGTTTCTAAACTTAGAGATTCAAGTTTAGAGATATTAGCTACAGGATATATATTAATTGAAGGAGGAAATGAGTCGGCTGTAGAAAGAGTAAGTGAAACTAAGCCCATGTCTCATAATGATATTCAGGCTATAGTGGATACTGCTTTAGCAGGGGAATTTTTAGGAATGAAATTAATTTATTTAGAAGCGGGAAGTGGCGCAAAGTTTCCAGTAAATACAAACATTATTAGTGCTGTAAAGGAAGCGATTAATATTCCGTTATTTGTTGGAGGAGGAATTAAAAACGAAGTGCAAAAAAAAGAAGCCTATAATGCTGGTGCAGATTTGCTAGTAATGGGAACTTTTTTTGAAAACAATTAATTTACCTCTCGATTCAAATCAGAGGAACAAAAGATTAGTAAAATGAATGTATCGATAGACATTTCTATGTACCCACTACATAAAGAGTTTGAAACTCCCATAAAAGAGTTTATCATCGTTTTGCGAAACTCAAAATTTCATACGGAAGAAAATGGACTGAGTACTCAAATATTTGGAGATTATTTACAAGTAATGGAGTTTATAAATTCTAATATTCACGAAGTGCTACTCCAACAAAAGAATTGTGTTTTTATGCTAAAAATTGTAACAGACAACCGAAGCCATCATGAGCCAAATTATTAATTATTTATTCGAGCAGTATCAAGGCTATGCTATTATTGATATAGTTTTAGAAATAATAGCTGTTATTTTTGGCTTTTTTTCGGTTTGGTATTCTAAGCAAAATAAAATCTGGGTATTCCCAACAGGAATGATAAGTACCGCCATTTTTGTTTATTTATTAATAAAATGGGAGTTGTTGGGAGATATGATGATTAATGGCTATTATTTTGCGATGAGTGTTTATGGCTGGTACATTTGGACTCGAAAAGTAGATGCAACCCATGTAACTCCAATAAGCAAGACAACAAAAAAAGAAAAACAACAATCTATTGTCATTTTTATTTCCACAATTATTTTTGTGTTTTTGGTGTATCAGTATTTTGATAAATGGACGAATTGGACGGCATATGTAGATACCATTACCACAGCAATTTTCTTTGTGGGGATGTGGTTAATGGCAAAAAGAAAAATTGAAAACTGGATCTATTGGATTTTAGGCGATATTATTTCTGTTCCTTTATATTTGTATAAAGGATTAGCATTTACATCATTTCAATATTTAGGATTTACGATAATAGCAATTTTTGGATACTTAGCATGGAAGAAACACTTAAACAAGCAAAATCAAACTGCTTAAAAGTAACCTTATTTGGTCCTGAATCTACAGGAAAAACGACCCTAGCAAAACAGTTAGCTAGGCATTATAATTCGATTTGGGTTCCAGAATATGCAAGAGCATATTTACAGCGAAAATGGAATAATGAACGAAAAACCTGTGAACAATCCGATCTTTTACCTATAGCCGTGGGACAAATGAAGCTTGAAAATGAATCGGCTAAAAAAACAGATTCGGTTTTAATTTGTGATACAGATTTATTGGAAACCAAAGTGTACTCTGAAGAATATTATGAAGGAACTTGCAATCCCATATTAGAAAAATATGCTTTGGAGAATACTTACGATTTGTATTTTTTAACTTATATTGATTCACCTTGGGAAGCGGATGATTTAAGAGATAAGCCCGACGAAAGAAAACAAATGTTTAAAGCATTTGAAGACACATTAATAAAATATAATCGACCTTATGTTTTATTAAAAGGAAGTAAAACAGAACGATTAGAAGAAGCAGTTAAACATATAGATTTACTATTAAAAGCGAAACATTGAACTTAACTAAGAAAGATATTCAGCAATTAAAAGACCATGGACTTACTATAGAAAAAGTATATCGGCAACTAGAGTATTTTTCTAATGGAATTCCATTTGTAGATATTGTAACAGCTGCCTCTATAGGAAATGGTATTGAGGCAATTACTTCAGGAAATCAACAAAAATTGATTGATTTTTACGAAGGTAGAAAAGATAAAATCGACATTGTAAAATTTATTCCAGCCTCTGGAGCTGCCACAAGAATGTTTAAGTTTCTTTTCGAGTTTATAGAAAATTATGATCCAGAAAAGGAAAAGTTAAACTCTTTTTTAAAGAA
>CAJXYJ010000216.1 GCA_913063255.1 uncultured Flavobacteriales bacterium
GTTAAAGCTAATTTACGTTTTTTAGACTTCTTTGTTAAGATGTGACTTTTAAACGCATGCTTTCTTTTAATTTTACCAGTACCAGTAACTTTAAATCGTTTTTTGGCACTAGATTTTGTTTTTTGTTTAGGCATGTTTCCTAGTTTTTTATCTAATTATTTCACTTATTAATCTTTTGAAACTTTAGTATCGAAAGATATTCTTTTAATTTTATCAGTTCTTATTCTAAACCGATAATCTATTTACTTTTTTTAGGAGCTATGAACATTGTCATTCGCTTTCCTTCTAGTTTTGGCATTTGCTCTACTTTTCCAAAATCTTCTAAATCTTGAGCTAAGCGTAAAAGTAAAATTTCACCCTTATCTTTATAAATTATAGAACGTCCTTTAAAAAACACAAATGCTTTTAACTTTGCACCTTCTTGTAAAAACTTCTCCGCGTGTTTCTTTTTAAATTGATAATCATGGTCATCTGTATTAGGACCAAAACGAATCTCTTTAATAATAACCTTTGTCGCTTTAGACTTCAAAGATTTTTCACGTTTCTTTTGTTCGTAAACAAACTTTTTATAGTCCATTGCTTTACAAACAGGAGGAGTAGCATTAGGAGAAATTTCAACTAAATCTACATCTAATTCTTTAGCTATTTCTAATGCTTTACTTAAAGAATAAACACCAACTTCAACATTATCCCCCACAAGGCGTACCTCTTGAGCTCTAATCTTTTGGTTGATTTTGTGCTTATCTTCTCTAATCACCCTTGCCGGGCCTCTGCTTCTTTTTCTACGTATTGCTATGGCTATAAATTATTAGTTCTTGTTTTTACACAAGATGATTATACATTAAACTCAATTGAGTTTTCTTTAATTTCATTACTTATTAGTTGAGAAAAGGCTTCTATTGTCATAGTGCCTAAATCTCCTTCGCTATGCTTTCTAACAGAAACTGTTCCGTCATTCTCCTCTTGTTCCCCTATAATTAGCATATACGGGATTTTATTCATTTCGGCCTCCCTTATTTTCTTGCCAATAGTTTCATTTCTGTTATCTACAAGGGCGCGAATTTCGTTATTTTCAAGCGAATTTAAAACTTTTTCGGCGTATTTTTCATATTTTTCGCTTAAAGACAAAATACTCACTTGTTCTGGCATGAGCCATAAAGGAAAATTACCGCCTGTATGTTCTAGTAAAATGGCAATAAATCGTTCCATACTTCCAAAAGGAGCTCGATGAATCATAATTGGGCGATGCATCTCATTATCACTTCCCTTATATTGAAGTTCAAATCGTTCTGGAAGATTATAATCCACTTGTATGGTACCCAATTGCCAGCTTCTGCCAAGTGCATCCTTAACCATAAAGTCTAACTTTGGGCCATAAAACGCAGCTTCTCCAGTTTCAACTACATAATTTAGTCCTTTGTCTTTTGCTGCATTTAAAATCGCACTTTCTGCTTTTTTCCAGTTTTCATCGCTTCCTATGTATTTTTCTGGCTTTTCAGGATCTCTTAATGAAACTTGAGCAGTAAAGTCTTCAAACCCTAAAGATTTAAAAACATAGTTTACCAAGTCGATTACCTTCTTAAATTCTTCATCCAATTGATCTGGGGTACAAAAAATATGAGCATCGTCTTGAGTAAAACCTCGAACTCTCATTAAGCCATTTAACTCACCACTTTGTTCGTAACGATATACAGTTCCGAATTCAGCGAATCGTTTTGGTAAATCTTTATAAGACCAGGGTTTTGAGTTATATATTTCACAATGATGCGGACAGTTCATGGGTTTTAGTAAAAACTCCTCACCTTCGTTTGGTGTTTTGATGGCCTGAAAACTGTCTTCTCCATATTTTTCATAATGACCAGAAGTAACATATAGTTCTTTATTACCTATATGTGGAGATATCACCATTTCATATCCAGCTGTTTTTTGAGCTTTTTTCAAAAAGTTCTCTAATCTTTCACGGAGAGCTGCACCTTTAGGTAACCATAAGGGTAGTCCTTGGCCAACTTTTTGTGAAAATGTAAACAACTCTAATTCTTTACCGAGTTTCCTGTGGTCTCTTTTCTTTGCTTCTTCTAGTAATTCTAAATACTCTTTAAGTTCTTTTTGTTTTGGGAAGCTAATGCCGTAGATTCGAGTTAGTTGTGTGTTTTTTTCATCACCTCTCCAGTAAGCTCCAGCAATACTCATCAATTTTATTGCTTTTACAATACCTGTGTTTGGGATATGTCCACCTCTACATAAATCTGTAAATGAATCATGGTCACAAAATGTTATAGTCCCGTCTTCAAGGTTTTCTATTAGTTCAACTTTATATTCATTGCCTTGTTTGCTATAAAAATCTAAAGCGTCAGCTTTAGAAGATTCTCTCAAAGAAAACTCGTGTTTACCTCGAGCGATTACAAGCATTTTATCTTCAATGGTCTTTAAATCTTTTTCAGAAATGGAATTCTTCCCAAAATCAACATCATAATAAAATCCATTATCAATAGCAGGACCGATAGTAAGTTTTATGCCAGGATACAATTCTTCTAATGCTTGCGCTAAAATATGTGCAGAGGAATGCCAAAAAGCTTGTTTTCCTTTTTCATCTTTCCATGTATATAATACAAGACTTCCATCTTCAGTAATCGGAGTAGTAGCTTCAATCGTAATGTCATTGAAGGATGCTGAAATTACGTTTCTAGCGAATCCCTCGCTTATGCTTTTGGCAACTCCCATAGGAGTGATGCCTGCATCAAATTTCTTTACACTTCCGTCTGGTAAAGTAATGGCTATCATATTCAGAAAATTTAAGCTGCAAAGATACTGCGAGTTTCCATGTTTTACAATAATAGATTTGTATATTATATTCTCTTTATTAAATGTATTTGTTTCCGATATAATCCCTTTAATATTGAGTTATAAGGAATGTATGCATTGGATTGTGTTATCAAAGATGTTTTATATTGAGAAAGGGGATTTGTTCTGTTTTTAATACGATAATTTTTTTTAATTAGATTGATAGTATATATTAAGGTATAAAATTAATTTTTATGTAAAATATAGAGAGTCAAACCATTGCTTATAAATCCCCAAAAAACTTAATAAAAAGGTTACAAAAAGTTTGTTTGGTAGATAAAGCTTTCTATCTTTGCAGCCGCTTAAA
>CAJXYJ010000217.1 GCA_913063255.1 uncultured Flavobacteriales bacterium
TCTCCATGAGTGAAAAAGAAAGAGCAAGCCAAAAGCTAAAACTCTAAGCCAATCTATATAATGTTTGCGTTCGTTAATTGATTTGATTTGTGTGTTCATAATAATTGCTTTTTAATTATGAAACAAATCTATAACCAACACTGGGGTATTAACGAATCAGCCTATAAGCTAGCTGTTCGAGTTTATAAGGAAGCACAAATACTGACTGATTATCATGATATTAGGAGTCTCTGAATTGGGAAGGAGTCTTAGAAGTTATTTTCTTAAAAGCCGTATTAAAAGCCGATTTTGAGTTATATCCAACTTGTTCAGCGATCTCTTCAATGGTTAATTTTTTACCCAATTCTGTTTTTAAAATAGCTTTTGCTTCTTCTACTCTGTAGGATGCCAACATTTCAAAAAAGGATTGATTTAGTTGCTCATTGATTACTTGAGAAACATGATGTGAACTTTGATTTATCTTCTTTGCTAATCCAGATAAGGAAGCTGTACTGCTATTATAATACTTTTCAGTTTTCATTTGTTCCTCTATACTTTTCAAAATCATCTCTTTTGTAGTAACATTCAAAGAGGACTTCTTATATTTTAAAGTAGGAACTTCTAAAAAAGAAGACACTTCATTGTAATAATTGGATCTATTCATAATTTGAATAGCGGTCATTAAGAACATAAGGGATAAGTATAAAAAGATAAAGTAATCCCCCATATCATTTTTGAATATTAGTTTTACATTGATAAATATTACAATAATTATTATAAAATGAGCTAATGAATTACGTAGCGAGATTAATGTTTTATTAGTAGTATTAAAAATTGATTGCCCTAAAGACCTTGACTTAATTAAAAGCAATCGTACTGTAAAAACATTATATATTACAAAAGATACTCCTGTCATAAAATTTATATAGGTTCTAATATGCAACGGGTCGTCTGAAATATTTTGAGCATTATTTAGAAAAGGAACATTCAATTGCATCACATCTATATTGGAATTATATTTAAACACATCAGACTGTATAAAAAAGAAAAAACAGTAAACCAACCAAAACAAAAATGGAAGAAAATGAAGCCATTGTTTCTCTTTCTTAAAATTTTTAAATTGAGAAGCTACAAACAAATAAATAAGTGGAGCAATAATAAAGTTGAAGGGTTCTGCAAAGTTTGTTACCCATAACACTTTAAAAATATACCCTGTATAATTCAGCCAGCCTTCAAGCATAGTAAGTGACAATACCAAAATAAAAACCCCCATAAATAAATTGGAAATACTTATTCCTATTGCTTTCTTAATGATAAAAAAGGAAATAAAAAATCCAAGGAAAATGCCTAATAGGATAGTTAAGGCTATAAGATTTAATTGAATTGGAATATCTTGCATCCTTCAAATTTAATCTTTTAATTATAATTTAAAGCGTTTCGTTTTATGAATTACTTTAATAAGTAATCGCCTTTTTTAGGAAACAAAAAATAAATTTACTACGTTTCTACTCTTCTTCCTTAGGAGGAAAGCCATGAATTTCTTCATAGATACGATCAAAGTTTTCTCGAAGATAATTTCGAAGTTTTAAACGATAATCATCTCTTAACCAAAAAATAAAGTTATGTGTACTTCGACTAATACATTTGGTATACCGAGCAATTCTATGGTCGATATCATCTCCTAATTTCTTGGCTAAGCTTAAAGCATCATATACATCTTCACTATTTTCTATACAGATAAATGCATGTTGAGCTATGGACCTTTCCAACACCTTCTTAGAAGATTCCCCTTTAGCGACACCTTTTTGATAAACATCCTTTACATCAAAATAGACTTCCTCAGAATTAGAGAATTCTTCACGGATTTCAGGTTCCAATTCAAACCTAAAATTACCTTCTATATCCTCATCATCTAAAATTTTATCTACGAAATAATCTGGAGACTTAAAAATTGTTTGCCAATCTAGATCAGCACCCCAAGGTCCAAAACGATGGGTATTGTTTCCTAAATCAATAACATTAAAAGTAGATTTGTCATTTAAAATTCGAGAACCTCGTCCTATCATTTGATAATATAGGGTCAACGATTTTGTAGCTCTATTTAAAATAATAGTGTCGATGGTAGGTTCATCAAACCCAGTGGTTAAAATACTTACCGAAGTTAAAATAGCATCTGGAGTCTCTTTAAACCATTGAATAATTTCAGCTCGTTGTTTTTTAGTCGCTGTATTGTCTAAATGCTTTATAGGGAGTCCGGCTTGACGAAACAAATAATATACTTGCACCGAAGTATTGATACCATTATTAAATATCAATGTTTTTTTACCCAAAGAATTCTTTTGATAGGCTTCTAATAAGTTGCCCATCATGGCATTACTGGTATATAAATCTTCTGAAGATTTTACCGTATAATCCCCATTAGACCCCACTTCTAAGGTAGTTAATCCCATATTATATTGAAAGATTTCAGCTCTTGCCAAAAACTCATTTCTAATTAAAGACTCTATGGTTTCCCCAGTAATTAACTCATCGTAACTATCCTTCATTGGCAACTCCTTATTAGAACTTAATGGGGTTGCAGTAACACCAAGAATAAAGGATTTATCAAAGAACTTAAACAATTTTAGAAAGGAATTGTAATGCGCCTCATCAATAATGACTAAGCCAATATCTGAAATATCAAGTTTGTTTTCATTTAAACGATTGTTTAAAGTCTCCACCATTGCAACGAAACAACTGTATTTTGCTTGGTCATCTAGATTCGCAGTACTATTTACCACTTTATTTACCACACCAAAACTATCTAGCATATCGGAAGTTTGACGACATAATTCCAGACGGTGCGTCATTACTAAAACTTTCTTTTTATGATGTTTTAGGTATTGACGAACCATTTCAGAAAATATTACGGTCTTCCCTCCTCCAGTTGGTAACTGATAAAGTAAATGATGATCCTCGGGTGCATTTTCAAATCTTTCGAAAATTTTACTTATCGCTCCCTTTTGGTATTCATATAATTCCTTATCGGTTTTTTTCTCTTGTAATGCTAAATCTGATGTTTTCAATGCTATAATTAATTATAATGAATACTATTTCTTTTTATTACCACCCCTGAAAAATTTATCTCCTTTAGTTTTGGGCTTTTTATATTTCTTTTTGATGGT
>CAJXYJ010000218.1 GCA_913063255.1 uncultured Flavobacteriales bacterium
GCTAATAAATATTCGGTACTAGAAAGTCCGTGAACTTTTCCATGAGGCACTTCTCGATGGCAACTCCAACATTGTCGATCGGTTCTATTTTCTGCATGGTTGACAATCCATCCGTCTAGTTTGGCATCTTTAACTTGCTTAGAATGGCATCGAATACAATTTTGCTGCACCACTTCTTGCGAAGCTTCTTTCATCTGGATTACTTGCGGTTCGTTACGCAAGGTAAAAACAGTGGCATGATACAATCCATCTTTTGCTTTAAAATAATATTTGTTAAGGACATTATCGTGAGGAACATGACAGCTATTACAGGTTGCTACTTCTCTATGAGAACTATGCATCCAACTGTTGTATTCTGAAGTCATCACATGACAGTTTACACAAGTTTCAGGTTTGTCACCCATATAAGAAACCACTTCAGACTCTTTGGCAAGGAATAATGAAAGGCCAACAATGCTACCAAAAATAACAATGGAAACAGGCACCCATCTCGAGTTATGTGGAAATAATTTTTTAAGCAATGATTAGTGTATTAGTTATTCAAATATAGAAAATTATTAGAAATATTAAGGGAAAGTAATTAGGTTTTTAAGACCATTTATCAACGGGGGTTTTCAGAAATAGACATCTAAGTTTTCATATTTATAAAAAACAAAATTATTTTTAATTGAAGAACATTTTTTAAAATAGAAAATATTATGTCAACATTTTGTTAATGAATGGTATAGAGACTTGGTGAAATCCAATAATAAAATGCGGTTTAAACCCAGTAATATCATAATATATTGTTAAGTTAGGCGTTCTTAAAATATATAATGCAAAGGTATATTATCTTTGTCCTCCTTTGATTTTACAAAGGATTAAAATGTTATGAATTCGAGCCCTAAACAAAGTATTAAAAAATCTAAAATTAGATTACTGCATCAGTATTATTCTTATACTGGGTTTTATTCTTTTGTTAAGTCTAGTTTGGGAAAATCGATCCTACCGATTGGTTTATTTGTAATTGCATTATGGCTTGTTCATGCATTTTTAATTGATTTTAATGAATTATTTGCCTCCATTACAACTACCTATAATCCATTAACAATTTTAGCTGTTTTCTTTGCCTCAGAATCATTCTTGGGTTTAGTTCCTCCCGAAATATTTATTGCTTGGGCAGATAAGACAGATGCTCCAATTTTCTATTTATCCATGCTTGCTGTATTATCCTATATAGGCGGAATCATATCTTATAGTATTGGAAAAGCAGTTTCAAAAATGCCATCTGTATATAACTATTTACAGGTTAAAATGGAAAAACATGTAAAGATGATTCGCAAATGGGGAGGCTTTTTAATTGTGGTTGGTGCTCTATTACCAATTCCATTTTCAATTACTAGTATCGCTGCAGGATTGATCCACTATAAGTTTAGAGATTACCTATTATTTGGATTGTTACGCTTTGTTCGCTTTTACTTGTACGCTTTAGTCATATTTAATGTATTGTAATAGGACGATAAGTTTTCTCTATTAAATTATCAAAACTAGTTGTTTGCATATGTCTACATTTGTGAAAACAAATGAAGAATATGGACAAGCCTCAAAACAAAATTTTAATAGCATTGGCATTTTTTGCTATTTATGTAATTTGGGGCTCCACCTACCTTTTAAATAAAATAGCAGTAGCAGAATTACCAGCATTTATGTTGGCCTCCATTCGGTTTATTATTTCAGGATTACTCATTTTTGGAATTGCTAAATTGATGAAGATTTCTCTTAGAATCACTAAAAAACAATTGCTCAACACAGCCATTGCAGGATTCTTATTTCTAACCTTTGGAAATGGAGTGGTAGTATGGGCTTTAAAATATGTGGATAGTGGCTTTGCAGCACTTGAAATATCTGCACAACCCTTGGTGATATTAATAATGATGCGTTTGTTACAAGGAAAGAAAATCCAATCTATGTCTATGATAGGCGTGGTATTAGGAATGCTTGGTATTTACTTATTGGTAAGTCAGAATCATATCATTATGCACGAAAAAAGTACCTTAAGCATCGGATTAATTTTTGTTTGTATGATTAGTTGGTCTTATGCCAGTTTGTTTGTTGGTAAAGCGGATTTGCCCTCTAATTATTTTATAAACACAGGTTATCAAATGTTGTGTGGAGGTATCATGTTGTTTATAGTAAGTCTTTTCTTGGGGGAAACTTGGGTGAGTCCAGCAGATTGGAGTGAGTCTGTAATAGGCTCGATGTTGATGCTTATTCTTTTTGGAAGTATTGTTGCGTTTACCTCCTTTAATTATTTATTAAAAACTGTTTCTCCAGAAAAAGTTGCTACATCCACTTATGTAAACCCTATAATCGCAATGGTTTTGGGTTGGTATATATTAAACGAAAAGATTACTACACAATCAATTATCGCAGCTATAATTTTATTGACTGGAGTTTATTTTATCAATAGTAAAAAGAGTATCATACTCTTTTCAAGGTTTAGAAGTAAAAAGTTAAAAAAGTAAAACTTAATAATATGGACATCAATAATTCTAATGTATTAATAACTGGAGGGAGTTCTGGTATTGGTAAAGAAACCGCAAAACTATTTATTGCCAATGGAGCAAAAGTGGTTATTACAGGTAGAGATGAAGATAAATTGAATAGTGTGGCAGTCGAAATTGGAGCCACCCCATTACTGTTTGACATTAGTGATCTTAAGTTAATTCCTCAAAAAGCGAAAGAAGCTTTGGCACTTTTAGAAGGAAAATTAGATGTGCTTATTAATAATGCAGGTATTGGTGTTTTCCCAGTTTTAGGAGAAATTACTGAGCAAGATTTAATGAAGGTGTATACCACTAATGTTTTTGGACTGACTTTATTAGCACAAGAAATCTTACCCGTTTTTAAGGCACAACAATATGGAAACATTATCAATATTGGATCTACGGCTAGTTTAAAAGGATTCGCTCGAGGCTCTGTATATGCCGCTTCAAAATTTGCTGTTAGAGGAATGACACAGTCATGGCAAGCCGAATTACGTAAAGATAATATTAGAGTGTGTTTGGTAAATCCAAGTGAAGTAACTACAGCTTTTGC
>CAJXYJ010000219.1 GCA_913063255.1 uncultured Flavobacteriales bacterium
AAATGATCTTAAATTTAAAACAAGTTTGTTTTAAAAGACAGATAGAAGAAATAGATAATGAAACCGTTACTATTTCTGTTTCAGGTGCTGAACAATTAACAGCAGGAGACTTTCAAAAATTCATCTCTGGTTTTCAAGTATTGAATCCAGATATGGTAATTTGTAATATGGATCCTAAAGTAAACCTTAATTTTGAAATTACTATCGAAAAGGGTAGAGGTTATGTTCCAGCTGAAGAAAATAAAAAACCAGGAGCTCCTTTTGGTACCGTATTTATAGATTCAATTTACACCCCAATTAAAAATGTTAAATATAGCATTGAAAATTTTCGTGTAGAGCAAAAAACGGATTATGAAAAATTAGTTTTCGAAATCGTTACAGATGGATCTATTAATCCTAAAGATGCATTAACAGAAGCTGCAAAAACGCTAATACATCACTTTATGTTATTTAGTGATGAACGTATTACGTTAGAAGCTGATGAAATAGCACAAACCGAAACATATGATGAGGAGTCTCTTCATATGCGCCAATTGTTAAAAACTAAATTGATCGATATGGATCTTTCAGTAAGAGCTTTAAATTGTTTAAAAGCAGCTGAAGTTGATACCTTAGGTGATTTGGTTTCATTTAACAAAAATGATTTAATGAAATTTAGAAACTTCGGAAAAAAATCACTTACTGAACTAGAAGAATTAGTAGATGTAAAGGGTTTGAACTTCGGAATGGATCTTGCAAAATATAAGTTAGATAAAGATTAATACATCATATTTTGCTCCTCAAAATGAGTTGAAGCAAGATGATGATTAAAATAAAAATGTCATGAGACACGGAAAAAAAGTAAATCATTTAGGAAGAAAAACAGCGCATAGAAAAGCAATGCTTGCAAATATGGCTTGTTCCCTAATTGAACATAAAAGAATAAATACTACAGTTGCAAAAGCGAAAGCTTTAAAACAATTTGTAGAGCCTTTAGTAACTAAATCTAAAGATGATACTACACATAACCGTCGTATTGTATTTGGTAGATTACGTCAAAAGGAAGCAGTAACCGAATTATTTAAAGAAGTTGCTGTAAAAGTTGGCGATCGTCCAGGAGGATATACTCGTATTATTAAAATGGGTAATCGTTTAGGAGATAATGCTGATATGGCTATGATCGAATTAGTTGACTATAATGAGATTTACAATCCTGGAAAAACTACTAAAAAGAAATCAACTCGTCGTGGTCGTCGAGGTGGTGCTAAAGAAGTAGTCGCTCCTGTAACTCCAATAGAGGCAACAAAAGAAGAAGAATAAATGAAAATTTATTTTTAAAATAAAAAAAGGGATAAACTTTAAAAGTTTATCCCTTTTTTTATACCATAATACTAATGTTAAAAAGAACTAAAAAAGAAATTATTTTAGGTTCAACTTTTAAAGTATTTTTGCAAAAAATTTATTCGATTTAAATTATCTATTTTTAAATTCAAAAATTCATATAGATGATTCTAGGGTTCAAATTTATAAAACTTAAAGCCACATGAAATATCAAAATAGAAAAAAGGCCTTAATTCTACTAGCAGATGGCACTATTTTTCACGGAAAAGCAGTAGGGGGTAAAGAAGGGTCTGCTTTTGGAGAAGCTTGTTTTAATACTGGAATGACAGGCTATCAAGAAATATTCACCGATCCATCTTATTATGGTCAATTAATGGTAACCACCAATGCCCATATTGGTAATTATGGAGTTGCCGAGAATGATGTAGAATCAGATTCTATTAAAATCGCAGGATTAATTTGTAGAAATTTCAGCTATAATTATTCAAGAACTATTGCTAATGATTCTTTAGAATCTTTTTTAGAAAAAAACAATTTACTAGCTATTAGTGATATAGATACTAGAGCTTTGGTTGCATATATTCGTGATAATGGAGCAATGAATGCTGTTATTACTACGGAAGTTGATAAAGTAGACGAACTTAAAAAGCAATTAGCAGAAATACCTAATATGAAGGGTATGGAGTTGGCTTCGAAAGTTTCAACAAAAGAACCTTATTACTTCGGAGATGAAAATGCAACTTTTAAAATTTCAGCATTGGATATTGGTATTAAAAAGAACATTTTAAACAATCTTTCACAAAGAGATTGTTATATAAAAGTATTTCCTTTTGATTCTACCTTTAAAGAATTACAATCTTTTAACCCAGATGGATATTTTCTTTCTAATGGACCTGGAGATCCTGAGCCTTTAGAACAAGCAATTAAAACAGCTCAAGAAGCAATTGATAGTGGGAAACCAATTTTTGGTATTTGCTTAGGGCATCAGATTTTAGCTTTGGCAAATGGAATCTCTACCTACAAAATGCATAATGGGCATCGAGGAATCAATCATCCTATTAAAAATTTACAAACCGGAAAAGGAGAAATTACTTCTCAAAATCACGGATTTGCAATTAGTAGAGAAGATGCCGAACAAAATAATAATATAGAAATCACACACGTACATTTAAACGATCAGACTGTGGCAGGAATTAGAATGAAAAACAAACCAGTTTTTTCTGTGCAATATCATCCAGAAGCTAGTCCTGGACCACATGATGCTTCTTATTTGTTTGATGATTTTATAGAAAATATTAAAAAACAAAAATAACATGAGTATAATAATAGATATTCACGCAAGACAGATTTTCGATTCTAGAGGAAATCCTACCATCGAAGTAGATGTAATCACAGAAAATGGATTTTTAGGACGTGCTGCAGTACCTTCAGGAGCTTCGACTGGAGTCCATGAAGCAGTTGAGTTACGTGATGGTGGTGATAATTACTTCGGAAAAGGAGTTTTTCAAGCCATAGAAAATGTAAATGGTAAAATTGCAGGAACACTTATGGGAGTTTCTGTTTTTGAGCAAGAAGAGATTGACAGGATAATGATAGAATTGGATGGTACACCCAACAAATCTGTGCTGGGTGCCAATGCAATTCTTGGAGTTTCTTTGGCTGCAGCACATGCAGCAGCTTTAGAAGTTGGAATGCCTTTATA
>CAJXYJ010000220.1 GCA_913063255.1 uncultured Flavobacteriales bacterium
TTCATCACAGACCTTTTAGTAGGACTGCTAAAAACTTTTTTTAACATTAAAAAATAAGACCCAATGTCTCTTAAATACTTCATTGTTTTATTGGCTATTGCTAAAGTAATACAATTCCTTTATTTCTTTTAGAAATTAATTGTTCTGAAAAAGGGATAACATTTTATGATAAATTTCGGTGTTTTCATAAACACCCGAAAACAAATCTGCCCCTGGTCCATAAGCAAAAACAGGAATCATGGTTGCTGAATGATCATTTGAATATAAAGTAGGTTCAATTTTACCATAATCATTATCTCCCATTGCAAGAGCAAATGCTCCGGTTTCATGGTCTGCGGTTACAATTACGAGGGTTTCACCATTTTGTTTTGCATAGTCTAATACATGCCCAATGGTTCTGTCGAAATCTAATTGCTCATCAATAAGCTTGTCCACTTCTTGGTCATGACACTCCCAATCAATTAATGAACCTTCAATCATTAGAAAGTATCCTTTTTCATTAGTTGAAAGTTTTTTAATGGCTAATTTCGAAGCATCAGATAAATAACTTCCTCTTTCTTTAATTAATGGCATCTCATTTTTTGCTAATAATATTGCGTGTTTTTTTTCTGAAATATCTTTTGGAAGACTCAAGGTGTCTACTTGAAAACCATGGGCTTCTAATTCGGTAAAAATATTTTCCCCATCTTTTCTATTGTTAAAAAATTGGGAGCCACCACCCGCAAAAAAATCAACATCAGATTTAGGTAAGAAACTAGCAATTTCTTCATATTCATATCTGCTTTTTACATGAGCGAAAAAACTAGCTGGGGTAGCCCCAGTTATAGGAGATGTTACCACTAAGCCAGTAGATAATCCTTTCTTTGAGACAGTTTCTAGTATGGTTTCAACCGAATTTAAATCTTTGTCAACTCCAACAGTTTTGTTACCTGTTTTAATTCCACAGGAAAATGCGGTTGCTCCAGCTGCTGAATCTGTAATCACATGAGTTGCAGAAGAGTTTTTAATTAAACCTATTGTAGGAAATCGATCAAAGTTTGATGGTGTGTCTTGATAATATTGAGCTATAGAAACCTGACTCAATCCCATACCGTCACCTATAAGTAAGATAATGTTTTTGGGTTTATTATTTTGATTAGTCGTTAATTCAGCTTTAGCTATGTTGTTGTTGTTGTTGTTGTTGTTGTTGTTGTTGTTGTTGTTGTTGTTTTCTTTATTACAATTGCATGAAAAAAGAATAAATGATATAAGAAAAAGAGAAATAATAGTTTTTGGGTAATTATACATAAATATTTGATTTGAAGGCCAAAAATACATATTAACTATTATCTAAATGTATATATAATTAATAAGCTGCTAGAATAATTTCTTTTTAATTCCTCCCCAACGTAATTTTCTAATAAACAGCCCTTCTTTTTCTGATACTATAAAAGAAATATTATTTGTTTTAGCTTTGAAATACCCTTGCATATAATGAAGAAAAAATAAAAAGTTTCTTTTGTTAAAAGCCAACTTTACTGAAGCTATACTGGTTAACCAAAAGCCATAACGCATTTTATAAAAAGCTTCCCCTTGTTTATATTTAGGTTTTTTGGAATACGCTTTCCCAGTTGGTTTTAGATGTTTTACATGTAATGATTCGTCTGTATGTATTTTCCATCCGTGATATTGGGCTAAAAGTTCATCTACTGTGTCCCAACCCATGGTGTTTTTTAAACCACCAATTTGCAAAAAACACTGTTTTCGATATGCTTTTAATGCTCCACGAATATGTTCTTTATTCGTTAAGTTTTCCAAAACCCAAGTATTATTCTTTTCTAAATAGCAAAATCCACCTGCCATTCCGCAATCTGGACTTTTTTCAAAAGTGTTTTTTATTTGTTCTAAATAGTTGCTTGGAAAAATTAAATCTGCATCAAATTTACAAATGATGTCGTAGTTATTATCTATCGATTCTAAGCCTTTATTAAATGCATTGATCACTTTGCTGCCTGGGATGTGAATGGCTTCAGATTTATTGAGGATGCTGCTTATAAAGGAATGTTTTTTGGAAAAGGAATCAATTAAATTTTGGGTGTCATCTGTTGAATTGTCATTAATCACCACAATTTTTTTTGGAAGAAAAGTTTGCTCAACTAGCGATTGTAATGTTTTTGCAATAAATGCTTCTTCGTTATATGCTGGTATGATGATGTAAATATTCATTATTTCCTCTCGGCATACACTAAATAAAAACGAGGTACAAATCGTCTAAGAATAGGACGGAAGCCAATTTTGTTAACTGGACTTGTAAATTGCATACTTTTTTTTATCTCCCAACCAGATTTTTCTAATAACCAATCGAATTGCCAAGCTTCAAATTCGTGATAGTGGCGATCCCAATCGTCTGTTTTACTTCGGTATGCTGATGCAAACCAAAGTTTTAAAGGTATGGAAACAACTAGTTTTTTTGCTTTTATATCGTTTAAAACATTAAATGGAGCAACCATATGTTCAAAGATTTGAAATGCAGTAACAACCTCAAATTCATCAGTCTTTACTACCGAAGTTTCGGTATCTAGATCTTGGCCTTTTGTATTAGTTACATTATAACCATCTTTTAATAGTATTTCTGAAAACGGATTGGTAACTCCTAAATCAAGAATTTTTTCTTCTTTAGAAATATGATCCTTAATAAATTCTAAGGTGAGTTTATATCGTTTGTTTGGAAAAGTTTTTTCGTACATACTATTCCTCTTGATAAAAGGGGTGTTTTTAATAATAGTGATTGTCCATGAGGTTCTTCACTTTGCAAGATTCGTTCTGAATGAAACTATACCTGATAAACAATAGCATTAATGTTCATTCCTGCACCAACACTCGCGAAAATGATAACATCGCCTTCAGATAAGCTATGATTTTCCATTTTTCCTTTAAGGATTAAGTCATATAAAGTAGGAACAGTAGCAACACTAGAATTTCCTAATGTTTCTATAGTCATTGGCATAATATGTTCTGGCATTTC
>CAJXYJ010000221.1 GCA_913063255.1 uncultured Flavobacteriales bacterium
GACATTACGACTAAAACTCATCAAACTTCAGATTATAATGAAATAAAAGTAGTTGGGTTTATGGATGTAAAATTAGAGTCAGGTACTGAAGGAACAATTACAGTTACCACAGATGATAATATACAGGAACACATTGTTGTAGAATCTAAAAACGGTGTTCTTACTATAAAAGTGAAAAACAAGGTAAACATTCAAACTAAAAAAGGAGTACATATTACTGTTCCTTTTAAAGATTTAAATAAAGTTTCTTTAACTGGGTCTGGAGATATTTTAACTAGTAATACAATTAAAAGTGATTCTTTTGAAGTAGAATTAACAGGTTCTGGAGATGTTATACTGGATGTTGACGCTATGAATGTAGATGCTAAAGTAACAGGATCTGGAGATTTAAAACTTACAGGGAAAGTAACCGACTTAGAAGTTAAAGTAACTGGAAGTGGTGACTATTCCGGTAAAACTTTAGTCTCAAAAAACACTCAAGTTTATGTTTCTGGTTCTGGAGACGCAAGTGTTCATGCAAGTAAAAGTTTAAAAGCAAGAGTAAATGGATCTGGAGATATCACCTATACTGGAAATCCAGAAACAACAGATAAAAAAGTTATGGGATCTGGAGATATTGATTCTAATTAACCCCTAGATTGTTTTAATAAAAAAGCCGTTTCAAAATATTGAAACGGCTTTTTTATCACAAATATTATTTATTTTATCTCTTTTAAAGTTCTAAGGTAAATTCTCCATTAGTAACTTCATAAATAGATTCATCTTGATTTAATATATCTACAGCAGTAAAAGAGAATGTCCCTTCAATTATCCCAGCTTCCTCATCGTAATCGACAATTGTTAATATACCAGGATTAGATCTAAATATTACTGAATTTCCAAAATCTGGGGAATACTGTGCAAATACCTCTGTACCATCTATTAATTGGTTCGTCATTTCATAAGTTCCTACCTCAATATTTGTTGGGAAAAACAAGCCCATAGTTTGATTCATTCCTGTTCCAACATCTGTTTGTATCACTGTAATACTAAATCTTGACACTCCATTAAACGAAGTTTCTGAAACCGTAATAGAATCAGGGTTAAAGAAATTACCATCTACTTCAGCAGTAAAAGTTGAAACCGTTTCCCCGGGAACACTTATATAATCTATTGCAAAAGATCCTTCTGTAATTTCATTTATTGTTGGATCCAAATCAATAGGATCTGTAGCTGTGAAAGAAAAAGTAGCTTCAATAATACCCGTATTTGTGTTAAACTTTGTAATCGTTATTGTACCAGGGTTCGAAGTTAAATTTTCTCCTCCTGTATTTGAGTTATATAAACTGATCAATTTTGTACCATCCGAAAGAGCTTCCATATCAAAAGTACCAATACCTAATTCTTCAGGAACATCAATTCTCATTATTGCTCCTTCAGCATTTACTGCTACTATTTTTACAACTTTAATTCCTGCGTATTCATTTAAAGTAGTTGTTATGGATTCTGGAACAAATCCTACTCCATCCACTTTAGCAAAAAATTCATCTTCAATTGGTATTTCTCCTCCAGTATCATCTAGCACATATGCAATTTTATTAAATTCTCCAGAAGTAATTTCAACCATATCCAAAACAGGATTTCCATCACCATCTAAAATAGGGTTACCATCATCATCAAAAGCCAATCTAACCCCTGTAAAACTAAAGGTACCTGAAACAGTTAATCCAACCTCATCTATTTCAGATAAATATAAGGAACCAGATCCACCTAATGCTCCAGCAGATATATAGGGTGAATTATCATCATTAGAATAAATACCACTATTTAAATTTCCTAATCCTGCTGTAATATCAAAAACTCCCACAGCAACCTGTTCAGCAGTCAATATTATAGTTACTCCAGAAGATGTAACTCCAGTTAAAATTAATGTATTTTCAGAAGACATAATACCACTAGCAGATTCTGCAATAAACTCAGATCCATCTATAGTAGCTATAAATCCTCCTTCTTCAACATTTATAATATCATCATCTTCAGGAAAAACACCTTCTAAAGGTTCATTTTCACATGAAGTAAATTGGATTGCCACAAAAGCAATAAGCAGCCAATTAAAAAGTTGAACTTTTTTCATAGATAGTAGGTTTTTTTTGTAATAACAGCAAACATAAATAAAAATTGTGAAGAATTACTTATTTCTTGGAATTCTAATCAATAAAAATGCACCAAGAATAAAAAATACTACCAAAAACACGATTGAATTCCGCATACTACCTGTTAATTGATCAATAATACCATAAATTAACATTCCGATTACGATTCCTATTTTTTCAGCAACATCATAAAAGCTAAAATAAGAAGTCGTATCTTTTGTTTCTGGTAAAAATTTTGAGTACGTTGAACGAGACAATGCTTGTATTCCCCCCATTACCATTCCTACAAATCCTGCAGTAATGTAAAATTGAAAGGGTGTATATATAAAATATGCTGTAATACAAAGCGCTGCCCATATTCCATTTATAAATATCAAAGTAGGGATATTTCCAAATTTTCCTGAAGCTTTATAAGTTAACTGCGCTCCAATAATGGCTACTAATTGTATAATCAAAATACTTGAAATTAAACCTATCGTTTTTTGATCCTCGCCTCCCCAGTTAATTTCTTGTTCTCCAAAATAAGTTGCCACAAGCATTACAGTCTGTACTGCCATACTATAAACAAAAAAAGCGCTTAGATATCGTTTGAGTATTAAATTATCGGAAAGAGAATTATAAACCCCTTTTAACTCTCTAAAACCATCTAATAGGATTTGACTAGTTATTTTATTGTCAGACTTATTTCCTTTAGGTAAATAATAAAAAGAATACTGACTAAAAATAATCCACCATACCCCTACCGAAACAAAAGAATATTTCATAGCTAACATTTTAGCTTCACCTCCTTCACCCAATCCAAAGGTTTCGGGCATCATAATCAT
>CAJXYJ010000222.1 GCA_913063255.1 uncultured Flavobacteriales bacterium
TGGAATCTAAAATTTTTAGATTGCTGTAGGTTTGTATTGGAATATAATAACGATGTTATTGGCTGGTGTGCTTTAAGTGCAGTTTCAAATCGAAAAGTGTATCATGGTGTTGCTGAAGACACCATTTATATAGACTCCGGATATCAGAGTAAAAACTTAGGAAGAAAGCTATTGTTACATTTGATTTCGAAAAGTAAGAATTACGGATTTTGGACATTACAAGCTGCAATTTTTTCTCAAAATAAATCCAGTATTGCTTTGCATAAATCTTGCGGATTTAGAGAAATTGGTTTTCGAGAAAAAATTGCCAAACGCGATGGAATATGGCACGATAATGTATTGATGGAACGAAGAAATAAATTATTTATAAAATGAAAAACATATTAGTTCTCTGTACGGGAAATTCTTGTCGTAGTCAAATGGCGCATGGATATCTGTCCTTATTCTCCAAAGGAAAAGCAAAAATTTATAGCGCAGGAATCGAAACGCATGGACTTAATAAAAATGCGGTTTCCATTATGGATGATGATGGTGTCGATATTTCGAATCATACTTCAAATAATGTAAAGGAATATGATGCGATTAATTTTGATATTATCTTAACCGTTTGCGATCACGCTCATGAAAACTGCCCTTTTATCCCTTCAAAGAATGCAATTAGATTGCATCACAATTTTACAGATCCTTCAAAAATTATAGGGACAAAAGAGGAAATTGAAAATGCTTTTTTAAAAACTAGAAATGAGATAAAAGTGTATTGTGAAAATTTAATAGATTCTTATTTATAAACTTTTAACAATAAGCTATTCTTCTTCATTTTTATAATTACCATACTTCTTTTCTAATTCAGCTTGAAACTCCTCCATAACAGGTTTTACAGTACTATCTGGAAGGTCTGCAATACGAATATACATTAAACCGTCAATAGCATTATTAAATAAAGGATCCACATTAAACGCCACCACTTTTGCATTCTGTTTGATGTATTTTTTTATAAGTACTGGGATTCGTAAACTCCCTGGCTCTACCTCATCGATAATTTTATCAAACTTGTTTAAGTCTGCTTCTGTTTCATCAAAAATAAAATCTTTATCAGCATCTTTAAGTTTGATTTTATATTCTTTTTTGGGCTTAATATATTGAGCCACATAAGGGTCGTAATAATTAGATTTCATAAATTCTATCATCAACGACTTAGAAAATTCAGAAAATTTATTACTAATACTTACCCCTCCAATTAGATAGCGATGTTCTGGAAAACGAAGTGTGGTATGCACAATTCCTTTCCAAAGTAAAAACAAAGGCATAGGGCGCATTTGGTATTTTTTAATGATAAATGCACGTCCCATCTCTATCGACTTGCTCATCATTGGGAATAGCTCTGGTTCAAACCGAAATAGGTCTTGTAAATAAAAACCATCTATTCCATATTTTGAATATATCTCTGAGCCCATTCCCATTCTATATGCTCCTGCAATCTTTTTCTCTACATGATCCCATAAAAACATATGGTGGTAATAGGCATCAAACTTATCTAAATCGATAGAATTATTGGTGCCCTCACCGATTTCTCTAAATGTAATCTCACGAAGTCTACCAATCTCTTGAATAATATTAGGGATTCTGTTTGCTTCCGCTAAAAAAACTTCATAATTTTTACTTTCTAAAAGCCGCTTATCATTTTTCCGTAAAGAATCTATTTCCTTTTCAATAATCGAAACGGAAACAGGTTTTACAATTTTTTTTGGTGGTTTTGGAAACTTTAAATTTTTAGGAATACTGTCTAATAAATTTTTCTTTTCAAAAGGATTTGCCAACATATAAGTCTTTCTCCTTATAAAGTTAGTAAAACTTTCTAAAGATTCTTGTTCGTCTTGATCTTTAATAGAAATAGGTTTCCCGATTCTAACTTTAATCAATCGTTCTTTTTGAGTAAGTACTTCAGATGGCAGTTTTGCTGTTCTAAATTTATCACTCATTTTTGCCATTCTGTAAAACAATTTACTGTTTTTAGCATGAAAATAAATGGGTACAACTGGCACATTAGCTTTTTTTACTAATTTCATCACAGCTTCTTCCCAGGGTTTGTCTATAATAAGTTTTCCATCTTTATAAGTAGAAACTTCTCCAGCTGGAAATATCCCTAAAGGGTAACCATCTTCTAAGTGTTTTAAGGCATCTTTAACCCCTCCGAAACTTGATTTAGCATCTTTGTGTTCTTCAAAAGGATTTACTGGCATTATAAAAGGTTTCATTGGTTCAATGCGATGCAGTAAAAAATTGGCTATGATTTTAAAATCTTTACGATGTTCTAATAATAATTTCAATAATAAGATTCCATCTACTCCTCCTAATGGATGATTAGATATAGTAATAAATGGCCCTTCTTTTGGGATTCGTCTAAGGTCTTCTTCAGGAATTTCAAACTTAATTTCAAACTCCTCCAATAAGGCGTTCATAAAATCTAATCCTTCTAGATGCTTGTGTTTGTCATAAATCCTATTAATCGTGGAAATATTTAAAACTCGCATTAATGTCCAACCCAAAAAAGTGCCCAATAGACCATATTGATCTACATTGATTGTTTTTGCCACTTCTTTTGCAGTTACTAATCCCATAAAAGCTTATAAATTTTCAAAACAAATATAGCTAAAAACGTATTAGCTTATTCCTTTACAACCAATTGAACGGTTTCTCTGCTTTCTTGCCGTAGCAGCATTTTTTTACCCTTAAGCAGATTATTAATTTCTAATGGCCTTGAATGACGAATGGTATAAAGGGTCACGTTTTCGTTCCACGATACTCTAAATGTTTCTCTTAGTTTTATAAGTAAAGATTCCAAGTTATTGAATTTATTCTCTATACAAACCGAAAAACTAATCGCAGAATTTTGAATAAGGTTGACTTTCATTTTATGCTGGTGAAGTAATTTAAAAACATC
>CAJXYJ010000223.1 GCA_913063255.1 uncultured Flavobacteriales bacterium
TCTCTACCTCTTAGGTTGATGCTTATTTTTACATTTTGCCCTACCGCATAAGCGTTTAATAAATCGGTTTTGTCTTGCACAAACTCTATCATGATAGATTGTGGATATTGTTCTTCGGTAGTTATGACTACTTCTCTTTTTCTGAATCCATTAGATCCAAAGGTTTGCGTTTCTCCTATTACTTTAATTTTTCCTTGTACTTCCATGTTCACTACCCGCCCTGAGCGGGTATCTTATTAATTATTACTAATTTTTATTCTATGTAGGCTGAGCATGTCGAAGCCTATTTAATCTTCATTAAATCAATCGCCAATAACAATCTAAAAGCATCATAAACGACACCTTTTTGCAACATATCTTGTGCTTGTTTTTGTGTATTTTCTTTGTTTGCTATATTGATATGTGGACATTTTTCAATTCCCATTTTTACAAACTGCCTTACCTCTTCTTCCGAAGGTATTTTTTCTACATTCCCTAAAATACCTAAATCGTTTCCTGTTAAAATATCACTGTTTCTAATAAATTCAGGTAATGCATCTACTCCTATTCCCATAGTTCTTATTGGTTTTTCTACTTCAAAAATTCCTTCTTTTGCTCTATTGTACCAATTTCCACCCATACGTGCAACCGTATCAATTTTAATTGGATCTATTTTTCCTTCTTCATCTAAAATACTCTCCTTAATATGAAGTTTTACAACTTCAGCAATAATCAAGTTTCCAGCACCACCTTCAGTACCTAAAGCAATAACTTCATTTACTTTACATTCAAATTGCACCGGTGATTCTAATACTCTAGGAGGTTTTACTATATCTGAAGGGACTTCAGTAAATCCTGCTTTTTCAAATTCATTAACTCCTTCTGGATATTCTGTAGAAGATAATGACATTTGCTGTACCATATCATAACTCACCATATTAATCACAACCTCCTTTGTACTTAGCACATTTTCTAAACTGTGTTTTGTCGTATTATCTCTCACTCTTCTTGCTGGAGAAAAAATGAGTATTGGGGGATTGGCACTAAAAACATTAAAAAAACTAAAGGGGGATAAATTTACATTCCCATTAGCGTCTACTGTACTTGCAAAGGCAATAGGACGTGGAGATATCGCTCCTAAAAGATATCCGTGTAATTTACCAGTACTTATTTCTTGTGGTGTAATTGAAATCATGGATTGCAAATGTACCCAAACTAAATAGCTTGTAAAAATATGTTTATACAATAATATCAACATATTTACCTTATATTTAAATGCACCATTTATATTAATTAATATGCTTAAAAACTCTGCAACCACACGTTGGTTTTTCTTTTTTACTTCCTTATGCATCATCACCCTTATCATGTGGAATACCTTTACTTTTTTTAATACTTTAAAAGAAAGTGAACGTACTAAAATGGATATCTGGGGAGTTGCACAAAATAATATAGGGATAGAAGATGAACCTAGTGATTTAATTTTAAATATTTTACAAAGTAACACGACAACGCCTATGTTGTTGTATAGCCATATACAGGATAGTTATACCGAAAAAAATATCCCTAAAGAAGATATTGACAGTCCAGAAAAGATTCAAAAACTAATTTTGCAATTTTCAGAAGAATTTGAACCCATTGAGATTATATATGAAGAAGAGTTATTACAAACCATCTATTTTGGAAACTCCCCAATTATCAACAAAATAAAATATTATCCCGCAGCATTAATATTGATTATGCTCTTGTTTTTTACAGCTATTTATTTCTTTTTTAAAACTGCAAAAGCTTCAGAACAAAATAAACTATGGGCAGGGATGGCGAAAGAAACCGCACATCAAATAGGAACGCCATTATCTTCCTTAGTGGGTTGGACAGAGATTCTTAAGTCTGAAAATGTGGATCCTGATTATATCGTTGAGATGGAAAAAGACATTGACAGACTTAAAACCATTACCGAACGATTTTCGAAGGTGGGTTCTGTTCCTACTATGACTAAATGTGATTTAATTGCCGAAACACAAACTTCCTATGATTATTTGAAAAGCAGGTTCTCTAAACTTATTAATTTCTCATCAGATATCCCGGATACTTTTATCATGGTAAAGTTAAATCCACAGTTGTTTAGTTGGACCATTGAAAATTTAGTGAAAAATGGTATCGATGCCATGAAAGGAAAAGGGGAAATCAACATTTCGATAGAAAAGAACGCGAAATATGTTTTTATAAGAATTTCAGATACGGGAAAAGGAATTAGTAAAAGAGATTTTTCTACCATATTTAATCCAGGTCATACCACCAAAAAAAGAGGCTGGGGATTAGGACTTTCTTTTGCAAAACGCATTATTGAAGATTACCATAAAGGTAAAATTAAAGTTTTAAAAAGTAGTTCAGAAGGAACTACCATGGAAATCGCCTTACGTTTAGAAGAAAACTAAAGATTTTTGTTTATTTCTTCTGCTAAATTGCTAAATTCTTCTGGAGACAAAGAAACCTTATGTTTAAAGGTCATTTCTTTCATTTCATTTAAAGGAATTAAATGAACATGAACATGAGGCACTTCTAAACCAATTACTGCCATCCCAACTCTTTTGCAAGGAATTGTTTTTTCTAAAGCGATACCAACCTTTCTTGAAAATTTCATTAATCGTAAAAAAAGATCTTCCTCTAAATCCATAATTTTATCCACTTCTTTTTTAGGCACACAAAGCGTATGCCCTTTTGCATTGGGATTGATATCTAAAAAAGCAATAAACTCATCATCCTCTGCTACTTTATAGCAGGGAATTTCACCATTTATTATTTTAGTAAATATGGACATTTTTAAATTCTTGACACTTCTAATACATCAAATTTTATGATTCCATTAGGCACTTCTACTTCGGCTACATCGCCAACTTCTTTACCTAACA
>CAJXYJ010000224.1 GCA_913063255.1 uncultured Flavobacteriales bacterium
CTATTTGGAAATTTAAAATTATGATAGGTAAGTATTCCATTTACAAAGGTATGGGTAATTCTAGATTTAAAAGTAGTTCCTTCAAAAGGAGACCATCCGCATTTGTAATAAATATTATCTTTATTTACACTCCATGGTGCTACCAAATCCACTAATACCAAATCGGCTTTATAGCCTTCTCTAATATACCCTCTATCTTTAATTTGAAATAAAATAGCAGGATTATGGGCTGTTTTCTCTACAATTTTTTCCAAAGAAATTTTCCCTTTATGGTACATTTCTAATAAGGCAACCAAAGCATGCTGCACTAATGGTCCTCCAGAAGGAGCCTTAATATAGCCATTGTTTTTTTCTTCTAAAGTATGTGGCGCGTGATCTGTTGCAATTACATCAATACGATCATCTAACAATGCCTTCCACAATCCATCTTTATCCTTTTGACTTTTAACAGCAGGGTTCCATTTAATTTTTGTCCCTTTTGTTTTATAATCTTTGTCTGTAAACCATAAATGATGCACACAAACTTCGGAAGTTATTTTCTTTTCAGAAAGCTTCTTTTTATTTGAAAAAAGATGTGTTTCTTTTTCCGTAGAAAGATGAAAAACATGCAGACGTGCTCCTGTTTTTTTCGCAAGCTCTATGGCTTTTGAAGAAGAAATATAACAAGCTTCTCCGCTTCTAATCTTAGGATGCATCTCTATTGGAATATCCTCGCCATACTTAGAAAGATATTCCGCTAAATTCTTTTTAATTGTCGCTTCATCTTCACAATGTACAGATATTAACAGATCTGTTTTACTGAATATTTCCTCTAAAACTTCTGGATTATCCACTAGCATATTTCCTGTAGAAGAACCTAAAAACAATTTAAGTCCAGCGACTTTATTTTTATCCACTTTTAGAATTTCATCTAGATTGTCATTAGTCCCTCCAAACATAAAGGAATAATTTGCCCAAGAAGTTTGCTTGGCAATCGAGAATTTTTCTTCTAATTTATCAATGGTTGTTGCTTGAGGCACTGTATTAGGCATTTCAATAAAAGAGGTTATCCCTCCAGCAACTGCTGCTTTAGATTCAGTTTCAATATTTGCTTTATGAGTAAGTCCAGGTTCTCTAAAGTGAACTTGGTCATCTATCATTCCTGGCAACAAATATCGTCCCTCAGCATCAATTACCTGAGTATTTGAATTTTTTACACTAATGCTATCTTCAATTTCTACAATGCGGTCATTTTCAATAAAAACGTCTCCATTTTTTATGATTCCCTCATTGACTATTTTTGCGTTTTTTATTAAAACCATTTTCATTAAATCTCGTATTTTGTAAACATACTCTTAAACTTCATAGATATTACTCCAAATATTGCTTCGGAAATAATTCCACCACTCATTTTCGATTCCCCTTCTGTTCTATCTGTAAATATCACTGGGACTTCTACTATTTTAAACTTATTAAGGTAGGTTTTAAATTTCATTTCTATCTGAAATGCATAACCTACAAACTGAATTTTATCTAAATTTATTTTTTCTAATACTCTACGATTATAACAAACAAAACCAGCAGTAGTATCGCATATATTCATTCCTGTTATTAATCTTACATATTTTGACGCCAACCAAGACAATAAAACCCTACTCATTGGCCAATTAACTACATTAACACCTGTTTTATAACGGGAACCCAAAGACATATCGAACCCATCTAATTTACAAGCATTGTATAATTTAATTAAATCTTTTGGGTTATGAGAAAAATCTGCATCCATTTCAAAGATATATTCATAATCTCTTTGCAATGCCCATTTAAATCCATGAATATAGGCAGTACCTAAACCTAATTTCCCTTTTCTCTTTTCTAAAAAAAGTTGGTCTGTAAATTCAGCCATTAACGTTTGAACTACTTTTGAAGTATTATCGGGAGAATTATCATCAACTACCAAAATATGAAACCCATCAGGTAAATTAAAAACAGCACGAATGATGTTTTCAATATTCTCAATTTCATTAAAGGTAGGTATCACTACCAAGGCATTATGCATATTCCCCATTTTAGGCAAATGTACTTTTTTTTGCTTAATAAAATGTGAAGGATATTGTAAATGAGTTCTTTTTGATGCATTAAAAAACAGTACCTTTATCCAACAAATTATATTGCATGCAATACGTTGAAAGGTCAATTGAATCACAAGATTGGATTACATTAATATTGGCAGGTTGCTTTGTAATTATAGCTTTTATAAGTGTTAGGTACAAGAAACGTTTTGAAGATTTTATAAAACTACCAATATCGAACAACTTTTTTATCGCAAAAGGAGATACCGAAGAATTAAAACATCCATTCAATATACTTCTTTTTGGTGTTCAGTTAATTTCAATTTCACTATTTATCCTTTTATTTTTTCCAAAAGAAGGTCTAATAAATCCAAGTTTGTTTTTTCAAATTTTAATTGGAACCAGTGTTATTGTGGCAATAAAAGTATTAATCGAAAAAATGATAGGCACTATATTTTCTATAAATTCTATTATAGACCCCTATCTTTTTAAGAAATTAACCTACACCAATTACTTGACTTTTATTATATTTCTATCCAACTTAATTTTTTATTATTATTTTAAACCAAATCTAAATACCTTACTCATATTCACTTCTATTTTCATCCTATTTTACAGCCTCATAATATATTATAGTCTTAAAAATCATAGAACTTTAATTTTAAGCAACTTATTTTATTTTATTTTGTATCTTTGCACTCTCGAAATCTCCCCCTTTATTATACTATATAAAGCAGTTGTATAATTAGGATAATTATTAAAAAAAGTTTTGTATGAAAGTGAAAACTATTTTAGTTTCTCAACCAGAACCTACGGTGGAAAACTC
>CAJXYJ010000225.1 GCA_913063255.1 uncultured Flavobacteriales bacterium
ATAGTAATAATAGAAAGTAACATAAATACTCCCCAGATTTTTTGAACGTTAGATTTAAACTTTAATCGTCCTCTAAATATTGCTAAATTGTGTTCTTCGTGTGCCATTTCTTAATATTAATTCTATTATATAAGGTAAAATACAGTAAATACAAATACCCAAACTAAATCTACAAAGTGCCAATAAAGCCCCACTTTCTCAACCATTTCGTAATGCCCTCTTCTTTCATATGTTCCTATAATTACATTAAAGAAAACAAGGATATTGAAAATCACACCCGAGAATACGTGAAAACCGTGAAACCCTGTAATAAAGAAAAAGAAATCTGCAAATAATGGCGTACCATATTCATTGTGTCTTAGGTTTGCACCTTCTACAATTAGCTTTCCATCTTTTTCTAATTTTGCTATAGATTCTGCACGAGAAAGAATTATTCTCTCCCCTTTGTCATCCAAATATTGCGTACGAATCAATATGGATTCATCTGCTAAAAATCCTTTTTTAACTTCTTCAAAAGAAACACTAGTTCTTGCAGATTCAGATTGAAACCAAACTCCTTCATTACTTTGTTCTGCAACTCTTTCAGATGGAATTGATATTGCAAAATCGGTAATTGCTTGTCGTTCTCCTTCTGCATTTAAAAATTGAAGTATTTTTCCTCCTTTAGTTTCAACAGCTCCATAGCTTCCCTTTATAAAGGTTCCCCATTCCCAAGCCTGTGATCCAACGAAAATTGCTCCACCAATAATTGTTAAAAATAAATATACGATTACCTTATTTTTCTTCATATGGTGTCCAGCATCTACCGCCAATACCATAGTAACTGAAGAGAAAATTAATATAAAGGTCATAAAGGCCACATAATACATAGGGAAATTCCCATGTATAAAAGGTATGTGGGTAAACACCTCATCTGCGATAGGCCAAGAATCTATGAATTTGAATCTTGAAAATCCGTAAGCGGCAAGAAATCCTGAAAAAGTTAAAGCATCAGATACGATAAAAAACCACATCATCATTTTGCCATAACTAGCTTTTAAAGGTCTGTTTCCTCCATCCCAGGTTTTTTGGTCAGTGCTTGTTTTTGCAACTGTTGCTTCCATAAAAAGTAATTAGTTTTTAATTGATTTCAAAAATACATATAATTTTTATCTAACAAAATAGAAAAATAAAAAGAGGTAAATCCATAAAACATCAACGAAATGCCAAAAAGTAGCTGCTATCTCTATGCCTACGGTGTTTCCACTAGTATATTTTTGTTTATAATGATTATAAATTACTACTAAAACTGCTATTAGTGCCGCAATTATATGTGTTAAGTGCATCAACACTACTAAATATACAAAGGAAGTTGTAATGGTACTTTCACTTCCTGTAAAAAAATATCCATTTGCTATTATCTCTGAAAACCCTTTAAATTGAAGTACAACAAATACCAATCCCAATATAAATGTACTTATTAAAAGTAGCATTCCTTTTTTATTTTCTTCGGCAGCAACCATATTTTTTGCAATATGGATTGTTATACTACTAATTACAATCACAACTAGACTTAGGTAAAATGCCTGTGGTATTTGAAAATCGGTTAACCAATCTGGTCGTTCTTTACTTACAACATACGCACTTGTAAGTCCTGCAAAGCTCATTCCAAGACTTATCATTCCAAACCAAAGCATCATTTTCTTGGCTCTATCTACTTTTGACTTATCGAATTCTAAACTATTTTCCATCTTGTTTAAATTACTATGAGTTATAACTATTACCTTAAAAACTTATCTAATACATATACTATTTGCAACAAAGTGATATAACTTACACTCGCTAACATGAATTGCTTTGCAACTTTATTTGTTTTTAAACGATATAAACGAATTGCAAAATATAAAAACCCCAATCCAATTAATCCCATAATCACTCCAGACACCACACTTAACTCTAATCTACCCGTAACACCTAATACTGGAATTAAGGATGCCAATACTGTCCAAATGGTATATAAAACAGCTTGTAATGCTGTACTCTTATCTCTTTTCCCATTTGGTAACATAAAGAAACCTGCTCGTTCGTAATCATCATACAAAAACCAACCTATCGCCCAAAAATGAGGAAATTGCCAAAAAAATTGAATCATAAACAAAGTCCCTGGTTCTATACCAAATTCTCCAGTTGCTGCAACCCATCCTAACATAAATGGAATTGCTCCTGGAAAAGCTCCTACAAACACAGAAAGTGGTGTTTTTGTTTTAAGTGGTGTATACAAACTTACATACATAAAAATGCAAATTGCACCGAACATTGCTGTGATAGGGTTTATTGCATATAAGGTTACAATACCGATTATAGTTAAAACAACAGCAATAATAAATGCTGAATTTACACTAATCCTACCTGCAGGTATTGGTCTGTTTTTAGTACGCTCCATCAACGCATCTAAATCTCGTTCGATGATTTGATTGTATACATTAGATGCTCCAACCATAGAATAACCTCCTACACTTAAAAGTAATAGGGTTATCATATTTATAGATTCTGCGCCTAAAAAATAACCAGCTATAGATGAGAATAACACGCTAACAGACAACCTTACTTTGGTTATTTCTGCGAAGTTTTTTAGAAACGATACTTTTTCTGTATGTGATTGGATAACAGACACCCTCTTTTATTTAGCGCTGCAAATATACAGTTACTCTTTTTCCTCCACAATATATAATCTACATTCTTATCTATTAAAATAAAACAGAATTTTAATAATAAAAATCAACTATTATTGATCGTAATGCCAATTAAATAGATCTGTTCTTATTCCTAGATTGAACCAAGTGGTTTGACTTTCAAAATTTTCATCTGTATTAACCAT
>CAJXYJ010000226.1 GCA_913063255.1 uncultured Flavobacteriales bacterium
AATTTAATTGCTTTATAGAAATCTTTTAAAGCTGTTTTACCTTCAAAAACAAAAGTAGAATCGTCTAATTTTGAAAAGATCAAATCTTCATCATCAAACTCATCACTAATCTCCCCAACTATTTCTTCAATAATATCTTCCAAAGAAATAAGACCGCTTGTTCCTCCATATTCATCTACAACGATCGCCATATGCATTTTCATTTCTTTAAATTCGTTTAGCAAATCGTCCAGTTTCTTATTTTCAGGGACAAAATAAGGCTTCCTTAATAAGGTATTCCAATCTAAAGTTTGACGATCTATATAAGGCATTAAATCTTTAACATATAAAATCCCAGTTATGGTATCTATATTTTCTTTATAGACAGGGATTCTAGAAAATCCGTGGCTAATAATTTCCGGCATAATATCTTCATACAATGCGGTTTCATCTATTGCAAAAACATCTAATCTAGGCTTCATCACTTCTTTGGTATCTGTATTACCAAAGGTTACTATTCCTTTAAGAATTTTATGCTCCTCTTTGGTAGTATCTTCATCTGAAGCTAATTCTAAAGCTTGGGACAAATGATCCACACTAATATTATGTTTTTTATTCCCAAACTTACGCTCTATAGACTTTATCACAGATTGCATTGGCAAACTTAAAGGGGTTAGAATGGTTTCTAAGGTTTTTAAGGGATATGCCATAAATAGAGAAAACGAAACACTTTTTCTGCTTGCATAAACTTTGGGTAGTATTTCTCCAAATAATAAAATCACAAAGGTGACTAGACCAACTTCGGTAATAAAACGAAGGTTTATGCCATAATAATTAGTGCTAACTCCTAAAAACAAAAGATCCCCTAGCGAAGCAAAAAGAAGTACAATAGCAATGTTTATAAAGTTATTAGCAATTAGAATAGTCGCCAATAACTTTTTTGGTTTTGACAAAAGCTTCTCAACAATTTCTAACTTTTTAGACTCTTTCTTTTCTGAAGATTCCTCATCAAAATCTGAAGGCTCTAATGAAAAAAAAGCAACTTCTGCGCCAGATATTAAAGCAGAACAGATTAATAAAATTAATAGTATAATGATACTTGTAATAGGGGTACCATTTAAAAGAATTGCTAAAAATAAACTAGGAGGTTCTATATCCAAAATATTGGTTTCGTTACTAATTAGAAAGGTAAATCGTCTTCCTCTTGTTTAATTGGATCTGTATTTTGAGCAGGTTTTTGCACTTGGTTAGATTGACCTTGATTGGCACCTGCATTTGGATTTGGACTTCCACCATCAGATTTAGGAGTTAAAAAAGTAAAATCTGTACAATGTATTTCTGTAGTATATCGATCTTTACCTTGGTCATCTTGCCACTTTCTAGTTTTTAATCGTCCCTCGATATAAACCTTATCTCCTTTTTTTAAATATTTTTCGCAAATCTCAGCAGCTTTATTACGCACCACAACATTATGCCATTCAGTATTGCTCACTTTTTCACCTGTAGTTCTGTTTGTATAGGTCTCATTAGTCGCCAATGGAAAGTTACCAACACTTCCGCCACCATCAAAATAGTGCATTTTTACTTCATCTCCCGTATGTCCAATTAGAATCACTTTGTTAATGGTACCACTCATAATAATTATATTTTTAATTTCTGCAAAGTTATATTTTGTGATTTAAATATAACTATTTTTTTGTTATTGTAATTAAACTTTTAAATCGAAATAACTTGTTATAAAATTTTCGATTAAAGTTGGAACTGGATATTTAGTAATAGAGGCTAATGGAATTTCCATGACACTGTTAGTTTTGGTTTCTACTACCCAAAATCGAGTATGCAAATGCCTGTGTGAAAGTTTATGAATTATAGACTTCTCATTATAAAGTCTTATAGAGGAAAAGGAATGTGTTTTGGACAACTCTTTATATTCTTCTAATTGTTGCAATTGGTCCAATCCTATTTCTTTATCCGTTTCAATAAGTGGAAACTCATACAATTGCTGCCAAATTCCCTTTTTGGTTCTTTGCTGAAGTATAATGTTCTCTCCTTCAGATTGAATTATAAAATAATTAAAATACCATTTCTTAACGATAGTCTTTTTCAATTTTACAGGAAGATCTGCTACTGTTTTTTTTTGAAGTGCTACACATTTATCATTAAATATACAGGAAGTACAATCTGGATTTTTAGGGGTACAATGTCTTGCACCAAATTCCATAATTGCCTGGTTGAAAGTTCCTGGCTGTGAAGAGTCTATTAATTGTTGCGCCAAACTTTTAAATTCCTTAATTCCCTGCGTACTATTAATAGGTGTAGAAATTCCAAAAAAGCGAGCCAATACCCTATAAACATTTCCATCTACTACTGCTGCAGCTTCATTAAAACAAATAGATGCGATTGCGCTAGCAGTATAATCTCCAACACCTTTAAGTTTCAATAATTCTTTAAAACTAGTTGGAAATATTCCTTTTAAGTCTTTGGAAATGTATTTGGAAGTAAAATGTAAATTTCGAGCTCGAGAATAATAACCCAATCCTTGCCAAAGTTTTAAAACTTTTTCTTCAGGTGCATTTGCTAAATCATGAATCGTAGGAAATGTAGAAACAAAAACATTATAATAAGGTAATCCCTGAGCAACTTTTGTTTGCTGTAATATTATTTCTGAAAGCCAAATTGCATAAGGATCTTTAGTTAATCGCCATGGCAATTCTCTTTTATGATCTATGTACCACAATATGAGTATTTTACTGAAATGTGTTGTGCTATTTGGCATTTGACCAAATTAGCCTTTATCTAATTATATTTTAATGGTTTAAGGATTGATTTTTTGATTATAAAATTCATATA
>CAJXYJ010000227.1 GCA_913063255.1 uncultured Flavobacteriales bacterium
TATTTAAGAGACATTGGGTCTTATTTTTTAATGTTAAAAAAAGTTTTTAGCAGTCCTACTAAAAGGTCTGTGATGAAAGAACTTATTTTTAAGGAAATTGATGATTTAATAATTAGGTCTTTAGGCATTGTTTCGTTTATATCATTTTTTATTGGAGGGGTAATTGCCATACAAACTGCATTAAATTTAGACAACCCCTTAATCCCAAAAACATTGATTGGCTTTGCAACAAGACAATCCATGATATTAGAATTTGCACCAACTTTCATGTCCATTATTTTAGCGGGTAGAGCAGGATCATTTATTACATCAACTATCGGTTCTATGAGAGTTACAGAGCAAATAGATGCATTGGAGGTTATAGGTGTCAATTCATTAAATTATCTAGTTTTCCCGAAAATAATAGCCATGTTGTTTTTTCCGTTTATCATAGTTATTTCTATGTTTTTGGGTATGTTAGGAGGATATTTAGCTGGTGTTTATGGTGGCTTTTCTTCTTCAGCAGATTTTATAGCAGGGCTTCAAAATACGTTCTATCCATTTCATTTGGTTTACGCTTTTTTTAAAACATTTATTTTTGCTTTTTTATTAGCAACTGTTCCATCTTGGCATGGATATTATATGAAAGGTGGATCTTTAGAAGTAGGAAAAGCAAGCACAAAGGCTTTTGTATGGACTAGTATTTTAATAATCCTTACTAACTACATTGTAACTCAATTACTATTAAGCCAATGATTAAAGTTGAAAACATAACCAAACAGTTTGGAGAGGATGAAGTTCTAAAAGGGATTTCAACTACTTTTGAAAGAGGAAAAACAAATCTTATTATTGGACGAAGTGGTAGTGGAAAAACAGTAATGCTAAAATGTTTGGTGGGTCTATTTCTACCTAATTCTGGAGAAATATATTTTGAAAACAAAGCATTAAATGAAATGAATAATGAAGGCCAACGAATCCTTAGAGAAGAAACAGGTATGCTTTTTCAGGGAGGAGCTTTGTTTGATTCTATGAATATTGAAGACAATGTGATGTTTCCCCTAAGAATGTTTAGTGACAAAAGCAGACCAGAATTGTTAGCAAGGGTAAACGAAGTTTTAAAAAGAGTAGATTTAGAAAATGTAAATAATAAGTTCCCTTCAGAAATTTCTGGAGGAATGAAAAAAAGGGTTTCTATAGCTAGAGCTATAGTAAACAAACCCAAATACCTTTTTTGTGATGAACCTAATTCTGGTTTAGACCCTAAAACAGCAACACTAATTGATAATTTAATTCAAGACATTACAAAGGAAAACAACATAACTACAGTCGTTGTTACTCATGACATGAATTCTGTAATGGAAATAGGAGAAAAAATTGTCTTCTTAAAAAACGGAAAACTAGTATGGCAGGGAACGAATCAAGAAATTTTTAAAACTAATAATGAAGACGTAACTGAATTTGTGTATTCCTCAGATTTATTTAAAAAAATAAGGAATATACAATTAGAAGAAAATTAATTTATTATCTAAAGTGGTGTAAATCAAAATAATTAATTTATTTTTAGGCTCCTTAAAAATGAATTTAACATGAAAAAACTATTACTTAACAGTATTGTATTATTATTTGGAGCTTCTTTAATTGCTCAAGTTTCCTTTACAAATCAAAACAATTTAATTGAAAATTATCCTGGAACTACATCCATTAGTGTGGATATGAATGGAGATTTTTTAGATGATTTTGTACGGGTTTCCAGCTCAGGAATAGGAATAGACTACCAACAATCTAATGGTACTTTTAATTCTGTCTTTTACAATATGACAATACAAAACCCACCAGATTGGAGTGTTGCAGCTGGTGATATTGATGAAAATGGGTATACTGATCTTGTTCTAGGTAATGGATCTCGTGTATCTTTTCTGTTTGCTAATGATACAGGTTCTGGGTATTCTGAACAAACTCATCCAGATTACATATTTTCTCAACGATCTAATTTAGTAGATATAGACAATGATGGAGATTTAGATGCCTTTGTTTGTCACGATGTAGATCAAAGTCACCCATACCGTAATAATGGCAATCAAAATATGGTGGAGGATCAAACTTTAATTCAAACTTTAAATTTAGCAGGAAACTATCAATCCCTTTGGGTAGATTATGATAATGATGGTGATACTGACATGTATTTAACAAAATGTCGCCAAGGATCTTCTCCTGGTGACCCTGAACGTACTAATGCAATGTATCGTAATAATGGTGATGGAACTTATTCAGAAATTGCTGCTTCAATAAATATGGCAGATAATGAACAATCTTGGGCTTCTGTATTTCAAGATTTTGATAATGATGGAGATTTTGATGTTTATTGTGTTAACCATAGTGGTGCTAATAGATTTTACGAGAATGATGGTTCTGGTGTATTTACTGATATTATAGAAAGTACAGGAATTAATCCAACAGATTTAGGCGCTTGGGAAAATCAAGGTGCAGATTTCAATAATGATGGATTTGTAGATATATTTTCTGAAATGGCTAGAGAATTATACATCAATAATGGAGATATGACTTTTACAGGAATGGATTTACCATTTGATGAAGG
>CAJXYJ010000228.1 GCA_913063255.1 uncultured Flavobacteriales bacterium
TTTGCAATTGTTGCATTTGCATCCATTTCTTTAACAGCTTTAGTTTCAGTAACCTCAATGGTTTCTATTTTTGGTTCTACTTCATTTTTGCATGACCAGAGTACAACTGAAAATAATGTAATTCCGATTACTAATTTTAATGTTTTCATAGTTATGTGATTGAATTTATTTTAAACAAAAATAACAATTGTTTCCACTATATTATTTAATTGTGACATTTTTGCAAAATAATTAACATATTATATGCTTCAGAAAAACAATAAATGGATCTATTTAATCATACTTTCTTTAATATGGGGGAGTTCCTTTATTTTAATTAAAAAAGCGTTAATAGGTCTTACTCCTCTTCAATTAGGCTCTTTGCGGATTATTATTTCTGGAATAATTTTGTTTTTTGCAGGATTTAAAAGCCTAAAAAACCTTTCTAAAAACACGATAAAATGGTTAGTGTTATCTGGGTTTTTGGGAACATTTTTTCCTGCATTTTTATTTGCATTTGCTGAAACTGAAATTGATAGTGCAATTGCTTCCATTTTAAATTCGATAGTACCTATAAATACAATTATTTTGGGTTTTGTAGCTTTTAAAATATTCTCTAGTCGAAGACAGATTATTGGTGTTGTTATTGGTTTTATGGGAACACTACTCTTAATTGCTAATGGGGCATCTATAAATCCAGATCAAAACTATTGGTATGCAGTTTTAGTGATTATCGCTACCATTATGTATGCACTAAGTGTGAATATTATAAAAAGACATCTTCAAAATGTACCGGCAATTACCATTGCTGTTGGTAATTTTGCTGCGATTATGATACCAGCGATAATTGTACTTATCTTTTCTGGCTTTTTTACTTCAGAGGTAATTCAAGCGCCAGAGTTGCCAATGTCGTTATTTTATATTTTACTACTCTCATTATTCGGAACCGCAATTGCCAAGGTATTCTTCAATAAACTCGTGCAAATGTCAACTCCAGTTTTTGCGTCTTCGGTTACTTATTTAATGCCTATTGTGGCTGTTATTTGGGGGCTTTTAGATGGAGAAGGGTTTGGTGTTTGGCAAGTAGTTGCAACACTTATTATTCTATTGGGAGTGTATTTGGCAAATGCTAAAACCAAATAAATTTAATTTAAGTCCTTCATTAAGAGATTTTTTGTTTTTTTTTCACGAAATTTAAGGTGTTAATTAATTAAAATACAGTAACATGGAAAAAGTGTATTTGAAATGTGGTTTCGGTATAGCTGGAACTATGATTGCTTATTTTTTAATTTTAAAATTAGTTGGATTGCATGAATATCCAATTCTCAGTGCTGCAAACGGAGTAATAATGGGAGCAGGAATATTTTTAGCATTAAAAGATTATAAAAGAAAAGCAGATTCTTTTAAATATGAAGTTGGTTTTCAGTTGGGAATTGCATCTGGAGGTATTGCCAGTTTTATATTTGTTCTTTTTATGGCAATTTATATTTTTTACTTAGACAAAAACTTTGCTTTAAATATACTTGATTCTTGGAATTTAAACTTTGATAATGGAGCTCAAATATTACTATTCTCCTTATTTATAATGAGCTGTTCTACCTGTATAATTCTAACTTTTACCTTTATGCAATTGTTAAAAGAAACCATAAATCCCAAAAAATAATATTCTGGGATTTATGGTTATATTTTATTCAAAAGTATAGGAAGCTCTAACAACTTCTGTAACTCTAAAATACCCATAGGCATAATTTTCAGGATCTGTTAGATTGATGCAGTTTCCTTTAATTTCTGCAGGAATGGCGCTAAATGGATCTCCTCCAGTATCGTATTGTTCAAGGAGTAAGCTGATAAAGTTGTAATAAGTTTCTGAGATTCCATACAGCGAAATATCAACCACATCACCAGGGCGAAAATTATCGTCATCTTCACCATTGTCATTATCTTTTTCATAGAAATTAAACATTTCATTTCCATCTGTAAATTCATCTGACATGTCTTCTAAGTTTTGAAATAATTCACCTACTTCCTGAAAAGAACTTAAATAGTAATTTTCAATGTTTGGAGGATCATCAAAATAATAGGTAACTTCTAAAGCTTCGTCATTAAATCCTCCGTCATAAGATTGTTCAATTCGATTAAAATCTGGTACAGGATACAACATCTCTTCTGCGGTATAAATCTCATTGTCATAAGATACTTCTAATAAATAGGTATGATTTAAAATAGGTTCAAAATTTGATATTGTATACCTGCCATCTTCTTGGTCGTTAAAGATATAAATACTGCCATTTGTTTCATTAGTAACCTTTACCATAGCACCAGAAACTGGGCTTGGAGTGGTGTCGAAATATGGAGTTGACATACTTAATTTTATGGTTTGATCATTTCCAAGGGTACCTTTTTCCCAATCTAGAGACGCCTCAATTACCAAACGAGGTTCTTCTGTTTGCACATCTACATCTACAACGTCTTCACAAGAAAACAATGTAATACTGATAGAAATTAGAAGTAGGTTTTTTAATTGTTTTTTCAAGGATATATTATTTTTAAAATACATAATTTCTGAATTATTAAAATTTGAAGTTATAAG
>CAJXYJ010000229.1 GCA_913063255.1 uncultured Flavobacteriales bacterium
CCGAAATGCTAAAAGGCTATAAAGTTGCAAAGCAAAAAACAAAATCACAAAAAGATGCTGTTTTATTTATCAAACAAAAATTGGATGCCGCCAAATGGTTTATCGATGCAATAAAACAGCGGCAACAGACTTTATTTATCACTATGAATGCTATTATGCATCATCAAATGGAGTATTTTTTAACTGGGGATGATCAGAAATTAAAACCTATGATCTTAAAAAATATCGCAGATGAAATACACATGGATGTTTCAACTATATCTAGAGTTGCGAATAGCAAATATGTTGATACTCCCTATGGTACCAAGCTCATTAAAGAATTCTTTAGCGAGTCTATGACTAACAGTCAAGGGGAAGAAGTTTCTACAAGAGAAATAAAAAGTATCCTTGAAATAATTGTTTCCGAAGAAGATAAAAAGAAACCTTTAACCGATGATAAATTAGCTGCGATTTTAAAAGAAAAAGGATATCCAATTGCTCGACGTACCATAGCAAAATATAGAGAACAATTAGATTTACCTGTAGCTAGGTTACGAAAAGAAATATAATGAATTATTTTTTACGTATTGCTTCTTATTTATTTCATCCACTATTAATGCCACTTTTAGGAGCATTATTATACTATAGGTTTACTCCCAAATTTATTGAACCATCAATTATACAAGCAAAATTATTTGCAATTATTATAATCACCATATTAATTCCGCTTATTACTTTTTTTTTACTTAAAAACTTACGAATTGTAGATAGTATTAATTTAAAAAAGGTTTCTGAAAGAAAATACCCATTAATGATACAGACCTTATTAATACTTCTAATTATTAAAATGGTTTATAATGCATATGAAAGTCCCGAAATGTATTTCTTTTTTACTGGGGTATTGTTTTCAACCATAACAGCAATTATTTTAGTTTTACTTAAATTTAAAGTAAGCTTGCATCAAATGGGAATCGCTGGAGTTACTATGTTTTTAATAGCTCTAAGCGCACATTTTCAAATAAATTTATTAATAGAAATTGGATTCTTATTCTTTTGTAATGGTTGGGTTGCTTCTTCTAGATTACATACAAATTCTCATTCCTTACCAGAATTAATAACTGGATTTTTTATAGGTATTGTTCCGCAAATTATACTTTTAAATTTTTGGTTATAAAATATAAAATATTAAACCTAATTTTAAAGTTTTAAAATTTACTTGTTCTCCATCGGTAGTTAACGCTTCTTCATTAAAAAATGGATTCAAACTATAATTCACAAAAAAATTAAATTTATTAAATCCTAAACTCATGGTTGCATTAAGTCTAAGTTTATCATATTCTTTGACGCTAGTATGCGCTATAGATTTAGAAGAGTCTTTATAAGAGAATCTATTCCAAAAGGCATAACCAAGCCTAAAACCTGCATAAGCCCTCCAAAACTTATTAATTGTAGGCGTAGAGCTTCGCCATCTTAATTCTATAGGAAGTTCTATGATTCCTGTTTTAATATTATTCGAATCATAACTAATATCTGAATCTAGAACAGTGTAGGATGTGTTTCCTTCTGAATCTTTATCAATAAATATATTTTGACCATATTGATCAAAAGCCATTCCCGCACCCACAGCAATAGCAATATTTCTATTTTTATTAATAGGCATATCTCTTAGGAAACCAAAATTGATTCCACCAGTTAACCCATCTGAATTAACCCCTGAAGGTACATCTGCGATAATATTATAAGTTACTCCAATATAAAATTGATCTTCTCTATATTTTAAATCTCCTTTAGTTTTAGGTATAGTATCCTGTGCTATACTTTCACTAGCAAAAAACATAATAAATAAAAAATATATAAATTTTAATATTCTAAACATAGACATCTAAATTTTAGAAGAATTTATTTTATAAAAAAAACGCCTTGAAACCGAAAGACGGACAAGGCGTTAAAATGATAATTATTTTAAATTTTATTAATCTAACTGATTCCCTGGTGTTGTAATATAAATTATTCTCACCATATTCAATTCACGTAATTCTTCTTTAATATCTGTTACAAGACCTGTATTTGTATCATCATCAACCTTTAGAGCAACTACTACTTTATTTTGTAGTTCAGGAATTAGCTTACCTCTAGCTTCGCTTAAAGCCATTCCTATTTTAGAAATATCAGTATACTTATCTCCTATTTGTACTCTACCTTCATTTCCATACTTTTCTTTATATTGATCGCTTGGTTTTCCAGCAAATATAAAAACAGATCTATCCTTTTTTAGCTTTTCTACTTGATCTGCTTTTGGCAAATTTTGTTCTACTAATAAGTTAGTTTCTCTCATTACAGTTGCTACCATAAAAAAGAACAATAACATAAACACAATATCAGGAAGTGCTGCTGTATTTACAGGAGGCAATTCATTACTTTTTTTCTTTGTAAACTTTGACATATTCTCCTTAATTTATTAATTCCCTGTTTTTTTAGGTGTAGCTTCAGATAATTTTAATGGAAATAATGCTTGTATTTCTTTTAA
>CAJXYJ010000230.1 GCA_913063255.1 uncultured Flavobacteriales bacterium
AAAATTCTCTTTAAAAATTTAGATGGTAAAAAAGGAAATATCCCAAAACATATGGAGATGCTCACCTCTAAAATTGTGGTTTCCTTTACCGAAGATTCTTTGTCCTTAAAAAGAGTGGATAGTTTGATTCATCAAGAATTACTAAGAAAAGATTTAAATGTAACTTATGGTATTAGTTATAAAAATAATTGGGGAAAGGACCAAAAGTTACGAAGTGATATTATTGATTCTTCAGTACTAAAAGCGAGTGCTGGGTCTTCCTTTTTACTAGATGGAAGTTCATTATTAATACATTTCAACAACACTACCCTTATTATTTTAAAAAGAAACGCTACAAGTTTATTATTGTCTTTCTTATTAGTGTCGAGCATTATCATCTGTCTATTATACCTTCTTAAAATTATTCAGAAACAAAAAGAATTGGCTGAAATAAAAAATGATTTAATCAGCAATATCACTCACGAGTTCAAAACACCTTTGGCAACTATTAATGTAGCTTTAGAAGGAATACAACGATTTAATTTAGAAAACGATTCTGAAAAGAGCAAGAAATATGCAGAAATGTCTAGGGCTGAAGTTGAAAAACTCACAATAATGGTTGAAAAATTACTCGAAACTGCTACTTTAGATAGCGATAGTTTACATCTTAAATTAGAAGAAACCAATTTGGTGAACCTATTAGAAAAAGCAACAACTATTGATAATGATATGCTTCAAGGAAAAACCATTTCACTCAAAACTAATGCTGATGAATGCCTCCAAAAAGTAGACCGATTTCATTTTGAAAATGCGATAAACAACATTTTGGACAATGCTATAAAGTATGGAGGGGATAAAATTGAAGTAGGAATTCAGAATAATAATTCAGAAATTATTATTTCTATTAAGGACCACGGAAATGAACTCACAAAACCACAATCTTTAAAAATATTTGAAAAATTTTACCGAGTACCAAAGGGCAATACTCACGATATAAAAGGCTTTGGAATTGGATTGTATTACACCAAAAACATCATTGAAAAACATGGAGGAACTGTTGCTGTGGATATTAAAAATGGAACTGAATTTATTATTAGAATTCCCAATCTATAAGCAATGACAGAATTAAATAATAAAATAAAACTACTGCTCGCTGAAGATGAACCAGCCCTAGGTCAGATTATTAAAGAAAGTCTCGAAACACGAAACTTCTCAGTAACCCTTTGTGTTAATGGAGAGGAAGCGTATACACAATATAAAGAAACAGAACCCCAACTTTTAGTACTCGATGTGATGATGCCTAAAAAGGACGGTTTTACATTAGCTAAGGAAATTAGAGAAGAGGATAGTGAGATTCCAATTATATTTTTAACCGCAAAATCACAAACTCAAGATGTTGTGGAAGGGTTTTCGATTGGCGGAAACGATTATTTAAAAAAACCATTTAGTATGGAAGAATTAATCGTAAGAATTAATAATTTATTGGACCGATCCTCCTTACAAAAGAAAACCGAAATTATACAAATAGGAAATTACACTTTTAATTTTCCAAAGCAAACATTGCAACTTAATCCAACTAACAATTCTACTTTGTTGACGCATAGGGAAGCCCATTTACTATTTCATTTATACAATACAAAAAATGAAGTTTTAGACCGTTCTTTTGTATTAAAAAAACTTTGGGGTAACGATGATTTCTTTAATGCTCGAAGTATGGATGTGTTTATTTCTAAGCTTAGAAAGAAGCTTAAAGATGACCCAAACATTCAAATTGTAAACGTTAGAGGTTATGGTTATAAGTTAATCTGCTAACCCAAAAGAAGGGGTGGTTAATTAAAAAAAATGTCATTCAGAACTAAATGAGGCACGAATGAAGTGAAGAATCTATTAATTAATAAAGTTTCTCACTCTTCTACAATTGAAATAAATAAATAGAATATTCATAATCCTTTATTCACTACCTTGTAATCGTTTTGAAAGCTATCTTCCTTATACTTATTTTTCCATTTATTTCTTGGTCTCAAGTGGCAACTCTCGTTGAATATGAAGAGTTAAAAGCAGACACATTTATTGGTATAGATAATTATAATGATCTATTTTATATAAAAGATCAAGTACTTTATAAAAAAACAGATACTGAGCTTTTTAACTTTAAAGACTTTCAATTGGGAGTGATAGAATCTGTAGATTTCATCAACCCAATGAATATCGTAGTCTATTATTCAGATTTTAATACGGTGGTTTTACTCGACAATAAGCTCACAGAAATTGAACGGATCAACTTTAATAGTCATTCAGAATTCATCAATACTAGTACTGCATCTTTAGCAGCCAATACAAGTTTATGGGTTTTTAATATAGATTCTCAACAATTAGAATCTTATAATTATCGATCTAAAAATAAAACACTAGTTTCTCAACCCATACAAGGAGAAGTACTTTCGCAAGTGAGTAATTATAATTATTGTTTTGTTCTTACTTCTGA
>CAJXYJ010000231.1 GCA_913063255.1 uncultured Flavobacteriales bacterium
GCTAATATGGGTAAGACAGCACCATTCATGGTCATAGAAACACTCATTTTATCCAACGGAATTTGATCGAATAAAATTTTCATATCCTCCACACTATCTATGGCTACACCAGCTTTACCAACATCTCCCTCAACACGATTATGATCACTATCATATCCACGATGTGTAGCTAAATCGAAAGCTACAGAAAGTCCTTTTTGTCCCGCAGCAAGGTTTCTACGATAAAAAGCATTGCTCTCTTCAGCAGTTGAGAACCCAGCATATTGTCGTATTGTCCATGGTCTTCGAACAAACATAGTGGAGTAGGGGCCTCGAAGAAAAGGTGGAATTCCAGCTACGAAATTTTCATGAGCTAAGGCTGAGGGTTCAATATCACTATTGCTTTTTGTTAATGCGATATGTTGAAGATTTCTTCTTGCCATTTTAATTATTTTCTGGTATTTCTAAATCTAATAAACGTTGATAAAAAGTATCTAAGGCAATAAACATTAAATAATTAGTGTCGGTTTTGGTGTAAAAAGTAGTTGCCCGATAATTTTCAGCCATAACTTCTGGGCTTAAATAATCAACTTCTATAAGGTCGATTATTTTATTTTTCATCTCCTCGTGTTGAATGTTATTTACTAAACACTTTACAAAATCATTTTGATAATTTAATTTGTTTTTTCCATTTGCTTTTATAAATAAATTTTTCTCTTTTTTAAGTTCATTAATAATAAGTAGTGTATGTGTAGAAGCAATTTCTTTAAAATTTAAATTGCCCTTTGCACCATTATAAATGTATTGATTGTAGGAGAAGGTAAAGTTTAATTCCTCTTTTTCTTTAATTCCTTTAATTTCTTTTAAATAATACATACTGATATCATTTTTAAAACTATACAAAGCCTCATGGATTAAATTTGTATCTATTTGTGAACATTCTATTGTTTGTTCTTTATTTTGATATTTATATGGAAATGGTTTACTACAACTTGAAACTGTTGCAATAAAAACCAATAGAAATAATATATTTTTCATTTAATAGTTTTGATTTATTCTTGGTTAATTCTTTTTGTTTCCATTTTTTCTGCAAGCCTTCGTTCAAGGATGGGAGCAATAAGTGTCTTTCTGGCTTTAATTTTTGAAAATGGATATAATTCTAAATCGTCTTTCATTCGATCATTTTTGTTAGGATGGATGTTAGTTCCTAATAAAACTAAATCTCCATTATCAAATAACTGTTGCTCTTTTTCGGCACTTTCTTTTATTTTACGATGAAGAACCCCATCTTTTAATTGTTTTAGAAAGCCTCCACTAGCTTCTATATTTTTAAATAGAATTAACGCTTTTTCAGACATTTGTTGGGTTAAATTCTCAATATAATAAGATCCCTTTGAAGGATTATCTGAGGCTTTAAAATAGCTTTCTTGTTTTAAAATTAGCAATTGATTTCGAGCTATGCGTTCTCCAAACTCGTTGCTTTTATGATAAATAGAATCATAAGCTAAACTGCAAACAGTATCGGCGCCACCTAGTACAGCACTCATGTATTCGGTAGTGGTACGAAGTAGATTTACATTGTAATCGTATAAAGTTTTATTTCTTTTAGTTGGTGTAGCAACTATGTGACATTCTGTGGTTAATCCGTACTCTTTCGCAAGAATAGCATAAAGCTTCCTTAGAGATCTAATTTTTGCAATCTCGAAAAAATAGTTAGTCCCAACTGCAAGGTTAAATGTTATTGTTAGAGATTTTTGATTTTCTCCTGTAATTTTTTCTGAAGTAAAATAATTTAAATATTCGTTTGCATGTGCAAGGCAATATGCAATTTGCTGTACCATATTGGCTCCTGCATTTTGATAAAGTGCCCCATCTACACTTAGTATGTTTTTATCTGCAATTTTTTGAATCGTATTTTTTAGAATTTCATGGTCTTGGTTTAAGTTATGAAACCAATTTCCAGTTCTGGCTAGGTTGCCAATAATATCTATATTATAAAAAACAGATGCTTTTTTATTGGAGAAGAATTGGGATAATTGAATGTAAAATTCTTCAATATGAAATTTTAAATTAAAGTAAATACTACAAGTTTCAAATGGGAAATTTTCAAATACTCTTTCTATATTGAAATTCTTTTCAGCAGTAATCACAACCGCTTCCGCTCCTCTTTCCGTAGTATTAATTATTAAATGATTTGAAATGGCTTCATCATCAATAAATATACTTTGAGCAATATTCCAGGTACTTGGGTGATTTAGATCCTCTGAAGAACTATATTTTGCATCATCTTGATGATAAAAGGGTTTAACGTCTATTCCTTCCAAGTTTTTCCAGATTAATGTATCGTTATAATCTGCACCTTTTAAATCAACTTGAATTTTTTGTTTCCATTCTTTTGCAGAAACTTCATTAAACTCACTAAATAAAAAATCACTCATTCTCTACTTTGTTTTTTATACTATCTTGATGCTCTAT
>CAJXYJ010000232.1 GCA_913063255.1 uncultured Flavobacteriales bacterium
CAAAGCATCTTAACAATAGCAGTTGCCCAACTTCCTCCTCCAAAAACAGCAAACTTTGGTTTATTTGTCATATAATGATATTAATATATTCAAAAATACAGAATAATAACACTCATTACAAATTAACAGCAATAACTGTTATTTATAAAACAAAAATGTGTAACTAATAAATAGTTACAAATAAATTGTATATTTGTTTATGAGTAAGATAGAGAAGTTAATTTTAAAATTTAAGTCTATACCGAATGATTTAACTTGGGAGGAATTGATTAAAATATTAAACTATCTTGGTTATATTGAAAAATCAAATAACAGTAAAACAGGAGGTTCTAGGAGAAAATTTATAAATAGAGAATTAAATATTATAAGCTTACATAAGCCACACCCTAGAAATATTGTTAAACAATATGTGATAAGACAATTATTAGAAAAATTAGAATTATAGAAAAATGAAAAATGTTTTAGAATATAAAAATTATATCGGTTCTGTTAATTATTGTTCAGAAGATTCAGTTTTTTATGGAAAAATGGAGGGTATTAATGATGTAGTGCTTTTTGAAGGAGAATCCGTTTCGGAACTAAAAAAAGGATTTGAAGATGCAGTTACTGATTATTTGGAAACTTGTAAAGAAATTGGGAAAGAACCAAACAAAATATATAAAGGGGTTTTTAATGTTAGAATATCTAAAAAGGTGCATAAAGAAATTTCAATTATTGCACTCAAAAAAGGGATTAAACTAAATGAACTTGTAAATAAGACTTTTCACTATTTGGTAAATAATGAAAACAAAGTGTTAAAATAATTCAGGTTGAATCTAAGATTGGTTTTCCTATTTGTAAAAATTCATCTCATCGATATACTCCCAAACATTTTGTGGTAACAGCGGGTGTATGTTTTTATTAGATGCTATGCTTTTTCTAATAAATGTCGAAGAGATTTCAACTATAGGAGCAGCTATCTTTTTAATTTGTGGATGATTCGAGAATTGAGATTCCACAGCTCCTTCAGAAATTCTTGGATAAATGTATATGGAATGTCTTTTAAGGATTACCTCAAAATTTTTCCATTTATGAAAACTCTTTAAATTGTCTTCCCCCATAATTAAAGAAAAACGATCCTCAGGATATTTTTCTTCTAAAACTGCGAGTGTATTTACAGTATAATTAGGTTGTGGAAGGTCGAATTCAATATTACTTACTTTAATGTGTGGATAATCTTCTATGGCAATACGAGCCATTGCTAATCTATGTGTATCTTCTAAAAGGGTATTTCTTTTTTTATGAGGATTATGAGGGGTAACCACTAACCATACTTCATCGAGATCTGAAAACTCTGCAATATGATTGGCAATAATCAAATGCCCAACGTGGATGGGATTATAGGTTCCAAAAAACAATCCAATATTTTTAGGCATGTTCTTTTGCAATAAACTGGAGTACCAAATCTTTAGATTCTTCTAATGCTACATCCAATATTTTATTTTCTATAATATGATCAAATTGAGGGGCAGTTGCCAACTCCACGGAAGCCTTTGCAATTCGCATATTTATTTTTTCTTCACTCTCGGTTTTGCGTTTTTTTAAACGGATTTTAAGTTCATCTACACTAGGTGGTTTTACAAAAACAGCCAAGGTTTTATTTGGGTATTTCTTTTTAATACGCAATCCACCTACCACATCGATATCGAAAATAACATTTTTACCCATTGCCCAAATTCGATCAATTTCGGTTTTAAGTGTACCATAAAAATTATCACGATAAACTTCCTCCCATTCTAAAAATTCATCGTTTTTTATATGTTGTTTAAAGTCTTTTAAATTAATAAAATAATAATCTGTACCCTCAATTTCTTCACCTCTAGGTACTCTAGAAGTAGCAGAAATAGAAAACTCTAGATTTAATTCTTCTTGTTGTAAAAGATGTCGTACTATAGTCGTTTTTCCACTTCCAGAAGGTGCTGAAAAAACAATTAATTTCCCTCCTGTCATTATAATACGTTTAATGCTTGTTCCTTAATTTTTTCTAATTCATCTTTCATTTGCACTACCAATTGTTGCATTGGTGCATGGTTAGATTTAGAACCTATGGTGTTTATTTCACGTCCAATTTCTTGGCAGATAAACCCAATTTTTTTTCCGTTAGAGTCAGAAGATTCAAGAGCTTCATTAAAGTAATTTAAATGGTTTTTTAAACGCACTTTTTCTTCAGTGATATCGTATTTTTCAAGGTAATAAATAAGTTCTTGTTCAAATCGATTCTCATCAACAGACTCGTTTAAATCACTAACGGCTTTTCTAAGGCGTTCTTTTACAATGTCAATTCTATCACTATCAATTAGAATTACTTGTTCTAATAATTCTGATATGGTATTAGATCGTAACTTAAAATCTTCTTCTAGTACCTGGCCTTCATCAGATCTGTATTTGTTAATCGCAATCAAGGCTTCATTTAA
>CAJXYJ010000233.1 GCA_913063255.1 uncultured Flavobacteriales bacterium
AAAAAAACCCGTTCTAACCTCACAAAGAACGGGTTTACCTTTATCTGAATCGTTGCAGATATGGGGATTAAATTAAAAACAATTATTACATTATAAAAAATACTTTTTTAGCAATAAATAATACGTTTTTTAAAAGTGTATAGGTATTATTAATAGTTGTTTTAAAATATTGCATAGTAGGTTACGTTCGTTTTGTTTGGGATTGCTAATATGTGAAAGATTTACAAAAACAACGTTAAGAAACATATTTATTCGTTGTAATACACTTAAATTTAACTTTTAAACAAAATATTCTGCTGTATTCTTACATTTTAAACAAAAAAAGCAATGTAAAAACATTGCTTTTCAATTCGTATTAGGAAGTTTATAACTTCATTTCAGGGATTTCACCCTCAATAATAAGGTTCCCTTCTGTTGCTTCTCTAATTTCATCAACAGAAACTCCTGGTGCTCGTTCTAATAATTTAAAAGAATTATCTACTAATTCAATTACTGCAAGGTTTGAAACAATTTTCTTTACACAATTTACTCCTGTTAAAGGCAAAGAGCATTTTTTAAGCAATTTTGATTCCCCTGCTCTATTGGTATGCATCATAGCAACAATAATATTTTCGGCAGAGGCAACTAAATCCATCGCTCCTCCCATTCCTTTTACCATCTTTCCAGGAATTTTCCAATTTGCGATGTCCCCATTTTGAGAAACTTCCATTGCTCCCAAGATCGTTAAATCTACATGCTTCCCACGAATCATAGAAAAACTCATCGCCGAATCGAAAAAAGAAGCGCCTGGTAATGTTGTAATGGTCTGTTTACCTGCATTAATAAGATCTGGGTCTTCCTCCCCTTCAAATGGGAATGGCCCCATCCCTAAAACTCCATTTTCACTTTGAAAATCTACATCTATATCTTCTCTTACAAAATTAGCAACCAATGTTGGTATACCAATTCCAAGATTTACATAGTAACCGTCTTTAACTTCCTTAGCAATTCTTTGCGCTATTTGTTCTTTTGTCAGTGCCATTAGCTTCGTTTTCTTACGGTTAATTGTTCAATGCGTTTTTCATAATTTTTTCCTTGAAAGATTCGTTGTACAAAAATTCCAGGAATATGAATTTGATTAGGATCTAATACACCTACTGGAAGTAATTCTTCCACCTCAGCCACTGTTATTTTAGCAGCTCCACACATATTAGGATTAAAATTTCGTGCACTTCCTTTAAAAACTAAATTTCCTGCTGCATCGCCCTTCCATGCTTTTACAAATGCAAAATCTGCTTCAAATGCTTTTTCTAATATATGCATCTTCCCATGAAACTCTCTAGATTCTTTTCCTTCTGCTACTTCTGTACCATAACCAGCTGGTGTATAAAAAGCAGGAATACCACTTTGAGCTGCTTGACAGCGTTGTGCCAATGTTCCCTGTGGAATTAATTCTACATCTAACTCACCACTTAACATTTGTCTTTCGAACTCCGCATTCTCTCCTACATAAGAAGAAATCATTTTTTTTATTTGTCTCTTTTGAAGTAATTGCCCTAAACCAAAATCATCTACTCCTGCATTATTTGAAATACAGGTCACATCCATCACATTTAATCGCACTAATTCTGCTATTGAATTCTCTGGAATTCCACTGAGTCCAAATCCTCCCAGCATAAAAGTCATACTGTCTTTTACCCCTTGGCAAGCTTCTTGAACGCCAGAAACTGTCTTATTAATCATTTGTTCTAATTTTTCTTAAAAATACTGAAAATGAAGCGTAATCTCTTCAGAAGGTAGCAGAAAGTTTATTAAAATTCACTTGGAATTTCCTCTTCATTTCCTTTTTCTTCTTTCCATTTTTCGCAATCTGTTTCTATTGAAAGGTCTTCAGGCACATTAAACTCTTCTTTAGAAATATGTAGATCTTCATTACTATAACAGTCCCGCATATAGTTAGCCCAAATTGGTAATGCCATTGTTGCGCCTTGACCGTAAGATATAGAAGAAAAATGAGTTGAACGGTCTTCTCCTCCAACCCAAACGCCAGTAACCAAATTAGGGACAACTCCCATAAACCAACCATCACTTTGGTTTTGTGTAGTTCCTGTTTTACCAGCAATGGGGTTATCAAACTCCCAAGGATATCCTGTGATAACACTTTTATAAACTGGAGCATTAACCGCCCATGATGTTCGAAGTCGTTGCCCTGAACCTGAACGAGTAACTCCTTCCATGAGACTTATAGCTACATAAGCAGCTTCTTTACTCAAAACATCTTTTGCTTCTGGAATATTTTGAAATAAAACAGTTCCGTTTTTATCTTCAATTCTAGTAATAAGAGTAGGTTTAATAAAAACTCCTTCATTAGCAAAAACACTATATGCCCCAACCATTTCATATAAAGAAACATCTGGTGTACCTAAAGCGATAGATGGAGCTGCTAGAATATTTTTAGTATC
>CAJXYJ010000234.1 GCA_913063255.1 uncultured Flavobacteriales bacterium
ACTAAATCAGATTGAATTCTAGGCAGTACTACTTCGGTTTCTGGATCCCCCATTCTCACGTTATATTCTATAACTAAGGGTTCGTTATTAACATTTATTAGTCCAATAAACACAAATCCTTTATAGGCTATGTTTTCTTTTTGAAGTCCATTAACTGTAGGTTTTACAATTCGCTCCTCAATTTTTTGCATTAATACATCATCTACAAATGGAACTGGAGAAATGGCGCCCATACCTCCTGTATTTAACCCTGTGTCTCCTTCACCAATTCGCTTATAATCTTTTGCTGTGGGAAGTATCTTGTAGTTTTTACCATCTGTTAATACAAAAACACTTAATTCAATTCCATCTAAAAATTCTTCAATTACAACTGTTGAACTTGCTTCACCAAATTTATTATGAGAAAGCATATTTTCCAATTCGTCTTTAGCTTCTTCTATATCCTTTATAATAAGAACTCCTTTTCCGGCCGCTAATCCATCAGCTTTTAAAACATATGGAGGCTTTAAGGTCTCTAAAAATTGTTTCCCTTCAGTCAAAGTGTCTTTTGTAAAACTTTGGTAAGCAGCAGTTGGAATCTTATGGTCAATCATAAATTCTTTAGCACGTTCCTTACTTCCTTCTAATAAAGCTCCTTCTTTTGATGGTCCAATTAGCATGATATCTTTTAACTCTTCTGTTGCTAAAAAATAATCAGCAATTCCATTTACCAAAGGATCCTCAGGACCTACAATTACCATATTAATTTTATACTCTATTACACAGTTTTTAATTGCTTCAAAATCTGTAACAGAAATAGGAACATTTGTTGCAATTAATGATGTTCCCGCGTTTCCAGGGGCTACAAAAAGTTGATTACAGCGATTGCTTTGTGCAATTTTATATGCAAAAGTATGTTCACGTCCTCCAGAGCCTAATATTAAAATATTCATTTTGTAGTGTTTTAAAACTATTGCAAAAATAGGGTTATTTTATCCTGTGACAAGAAGAGAGATTTATTTAATTTGTAAATTAGTCACCAAATATTTTATGTTGAATTTGTTTGAACTTATATTACGATTAAATGGATATCCAATTAAGGATGCAAAAAAACATTTAAAGAAAATTCAAGGAATTCCTGAAGATCAATATTTAGCATATATAAAAGAACAACGTAAGAGTATTGTTGATTTTCATATAGAAAACAATCCCTTTTACAAATCATTTATAGGAGAAAGGTCTGTTGAAATATGGGAAGATATTCCTGTAATGCAGAAAAAAAATTTGCAAATTCCAATAAAATTACGTTTTTCAAAAGGGTATTCATTAAAGAATAGCTATATAAACAAAACTTCAGGGTCTAGTGGACATCCAATTATTTTCGCAAAGGATAAATATTGTCATGCCTTAACTTGGAGAGAAATAATGGATCGATTTGGGTGGCATAATATAGATTTCAATAAATCTTATCAAGCACGCTTTTATGGAATCCCATTAGACTTTTTAAATTACCGAAAAGAACGATTAAAAGATTTTTTAAGTCATCGTTTTCGATTTCCAATTTTTGATTTATCAGAAGCAAAATTAGAAGCGTTTTTAAATACATTTAAAAAAAAGAAGTTTCAGTACATTAATGGTTATACCAGCTCTTTAGTATTATTTGCTAAATTTTTAAAAAATAATAATATCGTATTAAAAAATGTTTGCTCTTCATTAAAGCATTGTGTTGTTACTAGTGAAATGCTTTATGAGAATGATAAAAAACTACTTAAAACCTGGCTAGGAGTACCAATTATAAATGAATATGGTGCGGCAGAATTAGATTTAATTGCTTTTACAAACCCTAAAGATGAATTTATTGTAAATAGTGAAACGCTCTACATAGAAATTTTGGATGATAAAAACAAATCTGTTCCAATTGGGGTTTCGGGAAAGATTGTAATTACTTCATTATATAACAAAGCACACCCACTAATACGCTATGAAGTTGGTGATTTTGGAGCACTATCAAAAAAAGGCACCCTAAAGAACCCTGTTTTAAAACAATTAATTGGTAGAACAAATGATATCGCAAATTTACCAAATGGTAAGGTTGTCCCTGGCCTTACCTTTTATTACATTACCAAAAGCATCATTGAAGATGATGGGAATGTAAAAGAGTTTATCATAGAACAAACCAAGGTTGATGCTTTTAAAATAATATATGTTTCTGAAAAGGAACTAAACCCAGATGAAATAACGAAAATTAATAAAGCAATGGTTGATTATATAGAGGACAATCTGAAATTAACATTTGAAAGAGTAGAAATACTTCAAAGAAAAAGGAGTGGCAAATTGAAACAATTTACTTC
>CAJXYJ010000235.1 GCA_913063255.1 uncultured Flavobacteriales bacterium
TTGTTTTTTCTGGATAGGTTGCTACAATAGTGGAGTCTTCTTCCATCCAAGGTCCCCATTCTTCCCAGTTTTTAAAATCATTAAGGTTGTTAAAGATTACACTAGCAGGTGCTTTTATCAATTTGGTTCGGTTTATATCATAACTATCAGGTTGAGTGGTAACTAAAGCCCATCCGCCAACTAATAGAATGGCGATAATAATTAATAAATACTTTAAGATTTTCATGACTTAGTGATTTTGTGGATTAAAGTACTAAGTTACTCTTTTTTCGAATCTTATTATTTTTATTAAACAAATTCATCCATTTTTCTGGGAGTTTATAAATATAACATTAGAGGGATCTCGGCGTTTTTTTTATCCACTTATTTCATTACTTTTGAGCACACTAATTTAAAAATATAAATAAAAATGAAAATCAAGTTTTTAATAGGAATGGTTTTATTTTCTTTTCTAATTACTTCATGTAAAGAAGAGAATAAAAATATGGAAGCTACTTCTGAAACTAAAGAAGTTGTAGCTAGTAGTAGTGAAGTTTCTTCTTCAGACTCATTTAATTATAATGTTGAGCAATTTGCAGATATTAAAGTATTACGTTATCAAGTTCCAGGTTGGGAAGATTTAACCTTAAAAGAACAAAAGTTAGTGTATTACCTTACACAAGCAGGTTTGTCTGGTCGTGATATTTCTTGGGATCAAAATTATCGTCATAACTTAACGATTAGAAAAGCCTTAGAAAATATATATTCCAATTACCAAGGGGATAAGAATACAGAAGATTGGAAGAGTTTTGAAACCTATTTAAAAAGAGTATGGTTCTCAAATGGTATTCATCACCATTATTCAAATGCTAAACTTCCAGCTAATTTTACTTCAGAATATTTAAGTGAATTATTAGCTGCTACCAATACGAAATTAGAAGGAGAAGCTTTTGAGGTGATTTTTAACGATAAAGATCCTAAAAAAGTAAATCAGGCAAAAGGAGTGGACAATGTTTTAATGAGTGCTGTTAACTTATATGGACCAGATGTAACGAATGCTGATGTTGAATCTTTCTATGGAAAAATGAAATCTCCAGATCCTAAAAAGCCTTTGTCTTATGGATTAAACTCTCAATTAGTAAAAGAGAATGGAGAATTAAAAGAACGAGTTTATAAGTCTGGTGGACTATATGGATCAGCTATAGATGAAATTGTAAAATGGCTAGAACTAGCTCAAGGTGTTGCTGAAAATGATGCTCAAGGAAACGCCTTAGGTTTATTAATTTCATATTACAAATCTGGTGACCTACAAACTTGGGACGATTATAATGTAGCTTGGACTTCTGCTACCGATGGGAATATTGATTATATTAATAGCTTTATCGAAGTGTATAACGATCCATTAGGATATAGAGGTTCTTACGAAACTGTAGTGCAAATTAAAGATTTTGATATGTCTAAAAAAATGGCAGTATTATCTGAAAATGCACAATGGTTTGAAGATAATTCTCCTTTAATGGAAGAACACAAAAAGAAAAATGTAGTTGGTGTTACTTATAAAGTAGTAAATGTTGCAGGAGAAGCTGGAGATTCATCTCCTAGTACACCTATCGGTGTGAATTTACCAAATGCAAACTGGATTCGCGCAGAAGTTGGATCTAAATCGGTTTCATTAGGAAATATTATTCATGCTTATAATAATGCAGGTAGTTCAGGTCGTTTAAAAGAATTTGTAAATGATGATGAAGAGTATGAATTAGAAAAAAAATATGGACAGTTAGGTGATAAGTTACATACTGCATTACACGAAGTAATTGGTCATGCCTCTGGACAATTAAATCCAGGAGTTGGTGAGACAAAAGAAACTCTTAAAAACTATGCTTCTACTTTAGAAGAAGGTCGTGCAGATTTAGTAGGACTTTATTACTTGTACAATCCAAAGCTTCAAGAATTAGGTTTAGTGGAAGATTGGAAAAGTCTAGGTATGGCTGCTTTTGATGGTTATATCCGTAATGGGTTAATGACGCAATTAATTCGTTTAGAATTAGGAGATGATGTAGAAGAATCACATATGCGTAACAGACAATGGGTTTCTGCTTGGGCTTTTGAAAAAGGAGCGGCAGATAATGTAATTGAAAAAATTACTCGTGA
>CAJXYJ010000236.1 GCA_913063255.1 uncultured Flavobacteriales bacterium
ATGATACCCGATAGGTACATGGTCTTAGTTCGGTTCCATTTCTTTTTTTCTATTCTTTTATCCATTCCCAGTTGTTTCATGGTGATAATTTAAATTCTTATTAATGTATTTTCTTCGCTACTTAAAACAAAAAAGGTAAAACTGTTTGTAGAATAAAATTTGCGATTGCGATTATAATTGATATCATTTTGATTGATTTTAATAATTTGATTGACGAATGTTTAATTTTGACCAACGTGATCTTTTACTGATTTCTATATTTAATAAGAAACCTAAATTTCTTTTTTCAATTTGAGTATTTAAAATAGATGTTGTCATGATGCTCGTTTTTTGATTGATTAATTTTTAAATGGAATCTTATCTAAAGCTTCTTTTGCTATTCCAAACAAAACTTTTAGTGCTTCTTGTAGTTCCTGATAATTGATTGTTGTTTAAAGTTCTCATAATTTCTATATTTTATTTATTAATTGATTTCTGATTAATGCTTTTCAATGCTTGTGCCAAAAAACCAAATTACTTTAAAAAGCTGTAAGGCAATGTGTTAAGTTTTTGGCATGATTTTAAAAGTGTTCATTTTCGAACATTTTACCGTTCGTTATCGAACATTTTGTACTTTCGTGAAAAATCTTATCCTTTATAAATAATGCAAAAGACCAATGCAACTATACTTATTATCGATGACGACGAAGATGTTTTACTATCTGCAAAATTATTATTGAAAAAGCAGTTTGAAAAAGTAATTACTCGCAATAACCCAAAAGAGATCAATCAAATCATTTCTAAAGAAGATATAGATGTTATCGTTTTAGATATGAATTATAGAATTGGGTTTAATGATGGAAAAGAAGGGATCTATTGGTTAAAACATATTCTAAGTATCAACCCACAAATGGTAATCATTTTAATGACTGCCTATGGGGAAGTAGAGTTGGCTGTTAATGCCATTAAAATGGGAGCTTTCGACTTTATTTTAAAACCTTGGTCCAATGAAAAGTTTTTAGCAACTATAAATGCTGCCCTTGTATTAAGCAATTCGAATAAAAAGATTGCCATATTAGAACATACCAATGAGGTTTTACAAAAAAATAACGATCAAAAGTTTGGACCTGTTATTGGAAGATCTTCTGCTATGCAGGAAGTGATGAATACTATAAAAAAGGTGAGTGCAACCGATGCCAGTATCCTTATCTTAGGGGAAAATGGTACAGGTAAACAGCATTTGGCAAGAGAGATACACAAACGTTCCACATTTTCTAATGGGCCTTTTATTCATGTAGATTTAGGATCTCTTTCTGAAAACCTTTTCGAATCTGAACTTTTTGGCCATAAAAAAGGATCTTTTACCGATGCTTCTGAAGATAAACCTGGTCGCTTTGAAATGGCGGAGAACGGCACCCTCTTTCTAGATGAAATAGGAAACCTTCCTTATAATTTACAATCTAAATTACTAACGGTGCTTCAAGATAGAAAGGTCTCACGACTTGGAGAAGGAATAGAACGCCCTTTTAATGCCAGACTTTTATTTGCTACCAATGCACCACTAAACCAATGGGTTGCTGAAGGAAAATTTAGACAAGATTTGATGTTCCGAATCAATACCGTAGAAATAACCATTCCGCCTTTACGAAAAAGACCTGAAGACATCCACGATTTTATAGAACTCTATTTACATACCTTTAGAGAAAAGTATCACAAATCGCATTTAAAAATTAATGAAGACGCTTTAGCAATCCTTCAATCACATAAATGGCCAGGTAATGTGCGAGAGATTCAGCATACCATAGAACGGGGGGTGATAATGTCTGAGGATCATGAGATTAAACCTTCAGATTTTAATTTGTCTACTCAGGCTGTGGAATCTAATATATCTACCAACGAATACGATAATTTAAACCTTCAGGAAATTGAAAAGCTATTGGTGCAAAAAGCCCTTGATAAATATGAGGGTAATATTTCGAAGGCCGCTAAAGAATTAGGTTTAACTCGTGCTGCCTTGTACCGAAGATTAGAAAAATTTAATTTATAATATTTTTTTATTTTGATAAAACGATTTACCATACAAGTTACCCTTCGAATATTTACTATTCTAATGTTTTGTGTATTATTCTCTCACTTTCTGTTAAAAGAAAT